>CAXMSR010000019.1:0-12089 GCA_964195725.1 uncultured Kiloniellaceae bacterium
TGCTGATGTGTACCATCGTCTTTGTGCTCGCCTGGGCGTTTTTGCAGGACGCACCCCTAAAAGAGCTGGCCAACCCGCTCATCCCCGAAAACCCCGCCAAGGCCCCCTGGTACTTTTTGGGGCTCCAGGAGCTGGTCTCCTACTCGGCGTTCATGGGCGGCATCGGCATCCCGACGGTGGCGCTCCTGGGGCTGGTCCTCATACCCTACCTCGACCGCGAGAAGAGCCGCAACATGGGGCAGTGGTTCGCAGGCAGCGCGCGCGAAAAAAAGGTCTTCGCCGTCTCCAGCCTCTTCGGCCTCGTCTCGGTGATCGGGCTTGAAGCCTTCGCCATAGCCTTCGGGTGGCTGCGAAACTGGTTCCCCGACATCCCGCAGATCTTCGTGATTTTAATAAATCCCGGCACGGTTATCACCGGACTCTATATGGCGTGGTCGCTTTTGGTGACGAAGAAAACAGGCTCCACCCGCCTGGGCGCGGTGAGCCTCTTTAGCTGTTTTCTGGCGAGCTTTCTGGTCCTGACCATCATCGCGGTCTGGTTCCGTGGGCCCAATTGGATCTTTTACTGGTGGCCGTCACTCTGGCCGAGTCATTAGTCTCTCGTCGGCCAGTCATGTCCGATTGCGGCATGACTAGCCCGACCAGACACTACTTAGGTGGATTATGGTCAACAATCAAAACGAATCCGATCCCAATGAAGCTCGCGAAGTGAAGACCTCGTCGCGCGGCTGGAAGCTTGTGCTCCTCCTGAGCTCGCTGGCAGCCCTGGGGCTGATGGCGGCGGCAGCCATAACCGAGAATGTCGGCTTCGATTGGCGAAGCCACCAGCGCGAGTACCGCGACGCCGTCATCGCCCGTTCGACGGGGAAGATGGCCGAGACAGCCGCGAAGATGGACATCTCGCTAAAACAGATAGTAATCCCCAAGCTCGATCGGCTCGACCGCTGCATAGTGTGCCACGCCGGCATCGACGATCCCAACATGGCCGAGGCCGCCCAGCCGCTACGCGCCCACAGCGGAACGTGGCTTAAATCGCACCCCTCCGAAAAATTCGGCTGCACTGTGTGTCACGACGGGCAGGGCAGAGCACTCAAAAAGGAAGACGCCCACGGCCAGATGAAACACTGGCTACAGCCTCGGACGATCGGCGACCAGATATACACCGCTTGCGCGCGCTGCCACTACGAGAACGACCTCTACGGCACCGAGACCCTCCAGTTCGCGCGTGGTGTTACCGCCTCGCCGATCACCAAAGAGGGGCTGGCGGCAACGCTGCCCGGCAGCGAGTCGATCACCAGAGGCAAAAAGCTCATCCTCAGCCTCGGCTGCCTGGGGTGCCACAAGCATCGTAACCGGGGAGGCTCGCTGGGCCCCGACATCACCTTAATCGGCGACAAGCTCCCCCACGACTTCGACTTTAGCCATATCGAGGGCGAACGCACGGTGCGCCAGTGGCTAATCGAGCACTTCAAGCGCCCCGGTGAGGTGAGCCCCGACACGCTTATGCCCGCCTCCGAGATCGACGACGGACAGATCGAGGACCTGGCGAACTACATGCTTAGCCTTCGCGCCAAGTCGGTTCCGCCCTCTTACATGCCCGCCCACCCCGTCGGCCAGACCCCGGCAAGCGGAAAAACGCTCTACGCCGTCTTCTGCTCGGCGTGCCACGGACAAGACGGGCAGGGCAGCACCGTGCGCGATCCGCTCCTGGCCGAGGCCGCCGATCCGCCGCTGGACCTGATGGTTCCCTCCCTGCACAATCAGGACACCCTGGCAGTGGCGAGCGACCACTACCTGCGTTCTATCATCACTAACGGCAGGGACGGCACCACCATGCTGGCGTGGGGCACCGCCGAGGGGATAGGGCTTCTGCCCGACGAGGTGGACAGAGTGGTGGACTACATCCGGTCCTGGCAATCGGGCGAGGTAACGGAGTCGATGGCCGCCGCCGCAAAGGGCGACGCAGAGGTCGGCACCTTCACCTTCTGGCGAAACTGCTCTGCCTGTCACGGCATGTTGGGGCAGGGGGGCATCGGCACCTCGCTTAACTCTCCAGGTTTTCTCGCCGCCGCCTCCGACGAGTTTCTCGCGGCGACCATCATTGAAGGGCGTGAAAATACCGCCATGCCAAGCTGGAGAGAGCTTGACGAGCAGCAGGTCTCCGACCTGATAGCCTACATCCGGCGTTGGCAAAAAACTAAAAATCAGAAAAACCTCTCATTGAGCCTCGTCGATAAACCCGACAGCTTTCGCGTGTCGAAAAAAATCGGCAAGATCCTCTACAACGCCAACTGCGCGCTCTGTCACGGAGGTGACGGAACCGGGGATCTGGGGATATCCATCTCCTCGCCGGAGTTTCTGACCCTCGTTGACGACAGATATCTCTACGAGACCCTCGCCAGAGGTCGCCCCGGAACGGGGATGCCCGCCTGGAGACACCTCTCCGACGAGGACATGGCCTCCCTCATCAAATACCTGCGCAGTTGGCAGCGGCAACCAAGTGTTAAGCTGGCTTCAAGCCGGGTTCAGGGCGATCCGTGGTCAGGGAGTACGCTATTTTTCGATAACTGCTCCAAGTGCCACGGCGAAGCTGCCGAGGGCGGCGTGGGGCCGCAGTTGAACAACCCCGTCTTTCTTGAACTGGTCACCGATGCGATGCTGACCAGGTGGATCGCCAACGGCAAGGTCTCCACGGGGATGATCGGCTTCGCCAAGGCCGAGCAGGGAGTGAACGAGCTGACACCGCGCCAGATTGGCGACATCGTCTCCTATCTGCGCACCCTTGAAGGCAAAGAGCGGGTGTCGGTGAAGCGCTCTCCCCACGGCGTACCCCAGCTGGGCAAAATATGGTTTACCGAGTCCTGCTCGCAGTGTCACGGTGAGGCGGGTGAGGGCTCAAGTGGTCCCGCCCTTTCAAATCGCGCGTTTCTGAAAAACGCCTCCGACGGCTTTCTCATGGCCACCATGGCGATGGGCAGGGACGGCACCGAGATGCGCCCGGTGAAAAAAAGTCCCCAGTCGATCCTCGACCTCACCGGCGACCAGATAAACGACATCGTCGCATATCTGCGATCCCTGGAGTACGAGCGCCCGGCGGGCGACACTCCCCACCGCTTCGTCATTCCCTGGGATCTGGGTAGGGGCAGGGTGCTCTATCTGGCCAACTGCTCCGGCTGCCACGGCGTGAACGGCAAGGCGGAGATAGTCGACACCAAGCTCTCGGCGTGGGCACCCGAGCTGAACAACGAAGGGTTTCTTGCGGCCGCCACCGATGGTTTTTTGCAGGCGACGATCGTGCTTGGGCGCACGGGTACGGCGATGCGTGCCTTTGGCAAGGGGCACAACGGCCTGGTTGACCTGACGATGGACGAGATCGACGACCTTGTCGCGTATATCCGGCACTGGTCTACCCTGGCCCCGTCCCCCATGACCCTCCCGGCGCTTCGCAGCATCGCCGAGTCGGAGGAAACCGGAGAAGCACAGGTAGGCAATTAAGGAAGTAACAGGGAAAGCAATTAGGAACGTATTTTTTATATATAGAATTAAAACCTGTTTTTGACTGACATAAAGGAGGTCCCTATGCCACGCGTTCGCGCTCCGATAAACTTTGACCGGAGAAAATTTCTCAAGATGGCCACCGGAATCGGTGTCGCGTGTGCTTCGTGCGGACTGGCCCCGCTGGAGCTTATACAAGCGGCCAACGCCGCGCCCTCAAAAATGCCCAAGGGCGTTAAGCTCTTGCAGTCGGCGTGCCCCTACTGCGGCGTGGGGTGTGGCACCCTGATAAAGGTGCAGGACGGCAAAGTGGTGGGGATGGTGCCGGATAAAAAACACCCCACCAACCGCGGCATCCAGTGCATCAAGGGGTTAAACGCCCACGAGCCGATCTACACCGACCGGATGACCGAGGTGCTGGTGCGAAAGGATATGAGCGACCCGCTGCGCGGCCACGTCTCTTCCACCAAGGGGCGCTTTGACGACAGCGTCTTCAAGGTGATGAGCTACGACGAAGCCGAGCACATGGTGGCCGAAAAGATCACCGAGATAATCAAGGCCAAGGGCGGCAACTCGATCGGCCTTTACGGCTCGGGCCAGCTCACCATGGAGGGCCAGTACCTCGAAAACCTGTTCATGAAGGGCGTGCTGGGCTCGAACACCATCGAGGCCAACGCCCGGATGTGCATGACCTCGGCGGTGACGGGCTATTTCCACTCCTACGGCTCTGATGCCCCGCCCACCAGCTACGAGGATATTGAAGAGGCGGACTACATCACCTTCTGGGGGCACAACGCCCGCGAAGCGCACCCGATCCTCTTCTGGCGGGTTGCCGATCACAAGAAACGCAACGACATCCCCACCCTGGTAGCCGACCCCAGAAAGACCGGGACGGTGATAGGGTTGGAGGCGATTAATCCGCGCAACAGCCAACACCTGGCGACGATGAACGGTGATTTGGGCTACCACAACGCCATCGCCCACGTCATGCTCAACAAGTACCCCCAGGCGATCATGCCTGAAAAGTGGCTCGACGATAACTGTGTCGGGTGGCGCGAGTACGTCAAGGGCGTCAAGGAGCGTTATTCGCCGGCGCAGGTGGTGGAGCGCCAGCAGATCTTCGAAGATGGCAGAGTGACGGTTGAGCTGATCGAGGAGATCGCGAAGAGCTGGGCCGCCGCCAGCGTGAAGGGCCGCCAGCGCGGACGCGGCGGTGTGCTGACCTTCTGGGGGATCGGCTACAACCAGATGCTGCACGGACAGCACAACACCATCGGGCTTATAAATCTGCATCTGCTCACCGGCAACGTGGGGCGTCCGGGCTGCGGCAGCCACTCCCAGACGGGCCAACCCAACGCGATGAGCGAGCGCCTCATGGGTGGCCTCACCGGGCGGCTCCCCTTTAACATGTCGATAAAAAACGAGAAGTGGCGTGCCCACATCGCCGACGCCTGGGGAGTGCCGGATGAGCGTCTCGCCGAGACCGGCCTGCACGCCAACCCCGGCATGGCGGTCGGGATGATGGAGCGCGCGCTAAAAGACGATCTTCTGGCGATGTTCTGGATGTACACCACCCACGTACATCTGCCCGATGTCGAAACGCTGGTGCGCCCGGCGCTTACCAAGATGTTCTGCGTGGTGCAGGATATCTACCGCCACGCGCCCAACAACCTCTACGCCGACGTGGTAGTGCCCGCCGCCACCTGGGGCGAGTGGACCGGCGGCACCTACATCCAGTCGGAGCGGCGCGTCTACATCTGCGACGGCTCGGCCAACCCGCCCGAGAACTGCCGCCCCGACATGGACATGGCGATCGACAAGGGCAAGATGATCGCCAAGATGTTGGGCATGGATCCCGATACGGTGCTGCCCTTCAAGAAGACTATCGAGATGGGCAACGGACTGATGGCCTACGACCCCGAGGACGTCTTTCGTCTCATAGTCAAGTCCAGCAAGGGCTCTGACGCCGACCTCACCGGAATGCTGGAGGTAGAGAAAGAGGACGGCATTGGCCTCTACGATCAGCTCCGACGGCTTCGCGGGGTGCAGTGGCCCGCGCCCACAGCCGAGATCGCCCGCAAGGGCGGCACTCCACGCCGTTATCTTGGACAAGAGGGATGGGCGGGCAAGCCCTACGGCGCTTTCAGGCGGCCCGACGGCAAGGCGAAGTTCAAGCTCTGCGAGCAGGACTATACCGACATAGTGCGGATCACCGACAAGCTGATGACCTACGGCAACAAGGACCTGCCCGGCGCGGGGCCCTTCCTCATCGACAACCTCGCCGAGGCCAAAAAGGCGGGCAAGGATAACATCCTCGTAGAGGCCCGCGATGCCGGGCTCCCCCCGGAGTTGCCCGACCTCAAGGTCTACAAGGACAGAAAACAGGGGTTGGACGACCACAAGAAGAACGAACACTATCCTTTCTGGCTATCTCTGGGGATCGTCTACGAGCACTTTCACACCTCGAAGACGATTCGCGGCGCGACGACGATGAAGCTCGTGCCCGAAATGTACGTGGAGGTTAACCCCGAAGACGCCAAGCGCTACGGCCTGAGTGACGGCGATAAGGTGCGGCTGGTGACGAGGCGGGGCTCCTACGAGGCCAGGGTCTCGGTGGGCATCGATTCGATGATTCGCCCGGCGAGGACAGAAGTTCCTCCGGGACTGCTCTTTAGCCCCTGGAACCTCTCGGTGGCCGACAGCGCCGATCCGAAGAAGAACAAGTGGCTGGTAAACGCCGTAAGCCACCGCGCATGGGACCCCGTTAGCGGACAGGTGGACTTTAAAAAATCAGCGGCGAGGATCGAGAAGATCTGAACATGAAGTCAAGATGATAAACGACGACCGCCCGTTACTCTGTGTAAAGAGTCCGGGCGGTCGTTTTACGTTTTGTCTGCCGGTAGCGTACGTGTTGTACTGATGCACGTGCTTTAGTGCGGCCTTGCTGTACAATTAAAAAGCGGAATCTGTAGAACTTAACCGTGTCGTGGAGAGTGCCAGTTGAAGAGGCGCGATTTCCTGAAGAATATAGCAGCGGTGGCGATACCCTCCCTTGGGTGTGGGCTGCTGATCGGCGCACCGCGCGCCGGAGTGCCCACTGGCGCGCGCCCGGTGCGCCCGCCCGGAGCAGTCGCCGAGAGCGAGTTTTTGACGCGGTGCATCCGCTGCCTGCGCTGTGTGGAGGCGTGCCCCAACAACGCTATCCTGCCGATGGACGATACCTTCGGCTCCGAGCTCGCCGGCACTCCTTTCATCCAGCCGCGCCGTCAGGCGTGCATGCTCTGCAACAAGATCGAAGGCCCGTATCTGCGCTGCACCGAGATCTGCCCCAGCGGCGCCCTTGGGCGCGTCCGCAGGACCCCCAAGGACGTGCAGGAAAAAGTAGCGATGGGTAAAGCCGTGTTGGACAAAAAGCTCTGTTACTCCTACAACAACTGGAGCTGCGGGGCCTGCTACCGTGCGTGTCCCTTCCCCGGCAAGGCGATGTCGCTGGGGATGTGGGAGCGCCCCGAGGTGATTGAAGAGGGGTGCGTCGGCTGCGGGCTCTGCGAGCGTTCCTGTATCCGATACCCCCACGCTATCCGCGTAAAAACGAGCACGGCATGACTGACGTAAAGCGCCGAGCGGCGTTGAAGAAGATGCTGGGTGTTCCGGTCAAAGCGCTGGGGCTCGGCATCGCCATAGGAGCGGGGCATGCCCTTGGCGACGCCTCCGCCTGGAAGAAATCTTCGCTTCCCGTGTCGACAACGCACAAACCGGCCGGGTTGGTGCGACCGCCGGGGGCGGTGGAGGAGGAAGAGTTTCTGGCGGGGTGCATCCGTTGCTATCGCTGCCAAGACGCCTGTGATTACGGGGCGATCCGTTTTTTTACCGAGGCCGACGGCAAGCACTATCACACCCCCTTCATCGACCCCGCCATCAAGGGGTGCAACCTCTGTATGAAGTGCACGCAGGCGTGCCCCACCCACGTGCTTACCCCACTGGAGCCAAGCGAGCGCTCTAAAGTTGACATGGGGTCGGTGGAGCTTCGAAAGGACCGCTGCCTCTCCTACAAGGCGAAGTCGATCCGCGACGAGCAGGCGATGCTGGTGGACATGGGCCGAAGCGCCACTGAATCCGAGGCAAATTACGAGCGCCGCGGCCCTTGTGGGGAGTGCTATATGTTCTGTCCACTGAGGACGAAGGCGATTAAACTGGAGCCGGGGTCTTTTCTCGCGCCGGTCATCTTTGAAAAAGAGTGCTTGGGGTGTGGGATGTGCGAGGAGATCTGTACGCATATCCTGAAGGGCGACCCTGCGATCAGGGTGAAACCGAACCGGTGGAAGGCGTGAAGGGGGCGTGATGACACGGCACCAACGAAAACATCTGGGAGTTCAGATATTGCGCAGGAGCGCTCAGCTCCTGACCGTGGCGCTGATCGCGGGGCTTGTCTTTTTGAACCTCTACGCCCACTATCGCGCCGCCAGGGCGCTGGACGATCTGGAGACGATGGAGGGGTTTACCGGCGAGGTGATGGTGGCTATCGACGACACCGTGGGCGCGCTGGACAATCCCGAGAAATTCCTCGACGGCTTCAAGGGCAACATCTGGTCGATGCGCTTTGCGGGCTTCGACATCAGCGATCCACTCGCCGGGGTCGAGCTCTTCGTCGCGTCCAAGACCTTTCATCTGCCCATGTTTCTCTCCATCCTCTTCCCGCTATTTATCGCGCTTGTGTTGGGGCGGGTCTTCTGTAGCTGGATCTGCCCGGGGTATCTGCTCTTTGAAATAGGGGGCAAGCTGCGGGGGCTGATCCGCTTTGCCGAGCTGCCCTCGCCGGAGGTGCGCTTCTCGCACTGGAATAAATACATCTTCCTCGGCGTCGGGCTCCTCATCGCCACGGTGGTGAGCCGCCCGATCTTCGCGCTGATCTATCCCCCTGCGGTTATTAGCCGCCTGATCCACGCATGGATTTTCAGCACCGCGCTAACCGGGACATTATTGATGGTGGGGGCTGTCCTGGCGTTTGAAGTGCTGGTGTCCCCGCGCTGGTTCTGCCGCTCGCTCTGCCCCGGTGGTGCGCTGCTGGGCCTGGTCGGCGCGTTCAGGCCGCTACGGGTAAAGCTGGACGCCGACAAGTGTACGGCGTGCGGTCTGTGCGTTCCCGTCTGTCAGGAGGGGTTAGACCCGGTGGTGGCCTCGACGGGGATCGAATGCGACAACTGCGGCGAGTGCATCCGCTCGTGCCCCGAAGAGGCGCTGGGGTTCGCTCTTAGCTGCCGTAAAGGGGCAACATCCGCTAAGGGCAAGGTTGGAAGCTCGTCGCTCGTCGCCCTCATCGTGTCGGCCTCGCTGGGGCTAGTGGCCCTGGACGCGATGGTCCCCGCAAACGCCTACAGCCACCACATCCTCGGCCTGCCGCACTACTCCTACAAGGAGAACTATCCGCAGGTGCCGACCCTGGAGTACCCCGCCACCACTGGGCCCTATGACGTGCTGCTCACCAGCTATCCGGGCAAACCCAAGCCCGGCGAGGCGGCGAACCTCTCTTTCTACATAAAAGACCGCAACACCGGGGAACCCTACGCCGAGGCTTTGCAGGTCAGGGTGCTCCAGACCTACACCTTCGGGCGAAACCGCGAGCTGGTGGAGGTGACCGACCTGATACCCTTCGATCAGGTTCACAAGACCACCGTCTCCTTCGACATGGAGGGCGAGTACATCGTGGAGATATCGATGGAGGTCGAGGGCAGAACAGAGGTGATCCCGTTTCTCATGGTCGTGGGCGACCCCTCTTCGGGGTGGGCGGTGCTGGGTGCCACCGGGTTTGGGTTGGCGCTTTTTATCGTCGTCGTGCGCGCGGTGAAGATCAAGCGAGAGCGCAGGGCGGCGACACGAACACCGCCACTTCAGGACGGGGAGGCGTAATGTGTCGCGTTTTCTGAAGATATCCTTTCCCTATATCCTCTTCGGCTTCATGGCGCTCTTGGTCATCTGGCCGCATTTGAACGACGCACTTTCGCCGCCCATTGGTGAGATGCATTCGCACGGGCAAGGGGAATGAACAAGGGATAGACGAGGCAAATATCGAGATCCCCGACATCTGCCCCGCGTGCATGATGGATATGTTCGAGGGCGAAGGGATGGAGGCGCAGGTCGATGGGCAGTGGTGGCGCTTTTGCAATGAAGAGTGCAAGAGCCGCTTCGCCGCCGCCAAGGCCACCGAGTCGCCCGCAGCTGAAGATGGCGGCCTCATCGATCCCGTCTGCAACATGGAGGTGAACGCCTCGTGGGGTTTCGTCGAGCAACACGGGGGGAAGACCTACTACTTCTGCACCGAGAAGTGCCGCGAGACCTTCCAAGCCGATCCGGGCAGCTATTTGGGCAGCCGCTGTACGGTTTGCGACGTGCCGGTAGACCCTGCCAGCGCCAGCGCATATGCGGCCACCTATATGGACAACACCTATCTTCTCTGCTCAAGCGAGCACCGCGCCGAGTTCAAGGGCGACCCCGCCAGCTATTTTATGCACACGATGTGGGGCATCCCCCCGTGGCTCTACTACATCTCCATCGCGGCGGTGCTTTTGGCCTCTTTCATACGGTTCGAGAGCGCCGGCCACTCGGAAGGAGCCCCCCAAAGCTCTGCCCCCGACCGCCCGGACAGGGTGGACCTTATGCGCTTTGCCCCGGTGCGCTGGATAGCCCATTCACGCCCGTTTCGCTTTGCCTCCCAGCTTGTCGTCGTCACGCTCTTTTTCCTGATTATCGCCGCCGGGCTCTTCGGGAATCAGAACCCGGCCCTTAACATCGCTCCGCTGCTAACCTGGACTATCTGGTGGTGCGCGCTGGTGGTGCTTATCATGTTCGCCGGTAAAGCGTGGTGCTACGTCTGCCCCTGGGACGCGGTGGCTACCTGGCTGGAAAAGTTACGTCTCTGGAAAAAGACCGACAGCGGCCTGGGGTTGGCTATGGACTGGCCCAAAAAGCTGCGCAACGTCTGGGTGGCGACGGCGTTTTTTATCGCGCTCACTTGGGTAGAGCTGGGTTTTGGCGTCACCATGCGCCCCAACGCCACCGCTTATCTCGCCATCGGGATGTTGGTCATGACCATCATCTCGGCGTTTCTCTTCGACAAGAAGAGCTTTTGCCGCTACGGCTGTCTGGTGGGCAGGGTGAGCGGGCTCTATGCCATGTTCTCCGGCGTCGAGGTGCGCAGCCGTTCGCGCGATGTGTGCCGGGCATGCACCACCAAAGAGTGCGTGAAGGGGAGCGAGTCCGCCTACGGCTGCCCCACCTTCGAGAACCCCGCGCGCATGGAGGTCAATACCTATTGCACGCAGTGCACCGAGTGCATCCAGGCGTGTCCCCACGACAACCTCGGGGTGAACATGAGGCCCTGGGGGGCTGATCTGGCGGTGGAGGGCAAGCCTGCCTCGGACGAGGCGTATCTGGCGCTCTTGATGCTGGCGATCACCGGCTTTCACGGGCTAACGATGACGCCCGCGTGGCCCCAACTTCTCGAATGGCTCGACCTCTCCTTGGGGCTTGGTCGTATAGGTGCCTTCTCGCTTGGCATGACGGGGCTGATGGTGTCGCCCCTGTGCATTTACGCCGTGCTCGTCAGGATTTCCTACGCCATCGCCATAAAGGCCCCGGCCTCGGCTCCGGCCCGGCCCGCAGTCTCTTTCCGCGATTATTTTATCCGCTACGCCTACTGTGTGTTGCCGATCGCGCTCTTCTACCACCTGGCCCACAACCTGGAGCACCTCCTGATGGAGGGGCCCAAAGTGCTAAGGCTCCTGAGCGACCCCTTTGGCAGCGGGCAAGACCTCTTCGGCACGGCGACCATGAAGATCGTGCCGTTGGTGTCGCTCGATACCCTCTGGATACTACAGGTCATCCTCGTGGGAGTGGGGCACGTCTACAGCCTCTGGGCGGCGCAGAAGATCAGCCGAAGGACTTTTGCCGGTTCTTCGGCGGCGTGGAAGGGGCAGCTGCCGATCCTGGCAGGCATGATCGCGTTCAGTATCTTCAGCCTCTGGCTCTTGAAGCAACCGATGGAGATGCGAATCTCGGCTATGTAGCCTATACGTTGTTGGGCGAATGGGACTTTTGGCACAAAAACCAAGAGACACTTTCCCTGAGCATTTGAGGTTTAAGCAGCTTCTCTTTTAAGGGATTTAGCCCCATATTCTCACGTCTTCGGCGGCGAATTGTTTGTTTTTTTACGACCTGCCGCATCGTCAGTATTCAGCGCCTCTCCCGTTATACACGTCCGCCGGGGTCAGGTTGTCGAGTGATTCGTGTACTCGCCACGTAGCCCTTCAAGGACAATGTGGAGCTTCTCTTCAGCGGAATACTTGCGGCGGGTCTTACGGCTAATTTCACGAACTACGGCCTCGGTCTAGCTCTTCATATTTACGTTCATGACACTCTCCTTTGGGTTCAATCCTACCCCGGAGTGTCTCTTAGTAAATCGGCTTATTTAGTCCCAAGGGCTCTGACGGCGCACAATCTCCACCTGAAATCATGATCCAGTTTTTGTAAGAGGAAAAGATTTCACCCAAGGGATATGCACTCCTCCCAAGTGCCCACTTTTACATCTGATGGCTCCC
>CAXMSR010000020.1:0-11957 GCA_964195725.1 uncultured Kiloniellaceae bacterium
CGGTCGGGGCTGTTGCTCAAACCAGGATTCATCAGAATTGGTCGATAACGGCAATGTCTGGGCTTAATAAAATCAAGGGCTTAGGCAGTGTAGACCCATGCGGTTTATCGCGAACTGCCTGATTGCTGCATTTGGGCAACAGCCCCGGCCGTTTTCGGAAAGCCAGTTGTACGACCATGTCGCGAGCAAACAACCGGGAGTGCCGGATCACGTCCCATCTTTCACGTCCTACCTTTTACACCTAAAAGCCTATTGCCCCGAGAAGTGATCGTAGCCGCCGCCTGTGGCGAACTCCAACACTTTGCTATCCGCACCGAGAACCTCAACTCCTTTGCCCTCGACCACTTTGCCGATGCGGGTAAGGGTGGTAGCGGTGCGCCCGGCTGCCTTTATGAGGGCGGCGGCTTTATCAGGGTGGGCCGCCAGCAAGAGTTCGTAGTCTTCGCCGCCGGTGAGCGCCGCAGTCAGGGGATCGACGCCCATAAGCCCGGCTGCGGCGACAAGCCTTTTGGAGAGGGGAACCCTGTCGGCCTCGATCAAAAGCCCCACGCCGCTGCGCTCGCAGAGGTGACCCGCGTCCTGAATGACGCCGTCGGAGACATCAATGAGGGCGTCGGCCAGCCGGTGCTTGCCAAGCTCCAGCGCGAAGGCCAGCCGGGGTTCGGGGGCGAGGTGACGGGCGACAAGGGACGCAAACGCTTTATCTTTGCCCCTTCCCGCCTCCAGCGCTTTTAGCCCAAGGCCGCTCTCTCCCGGATGGCCGGTGACGTAGAGCTCCATGCCGGGGCGCGCGCCGCTGCGCAGGACGGGCCCGCCCCCGCCCGTAAACGCTTCGCCGAAGATAGTAACCGAGAGCAGTATCTTGTCGCCTTTGGAGGTGTCGCCGCCCACCAGCGGGCAGTCAAAGCGGACTGCCGCCTCGTTTAGCCCCGCGTAGAACTCTCTAGCCCACTCCATGTCAAGGTCTGGCGGGAGTGCGGCGGCCAGCGTGAAGGCCACGGGTCTGCCACCCATGGCGGCGATGTCGCTGACGTTCACCGCGAGGGTCTTGTAGCCCAGCCGGTGCGGATCGGTGGTGGAGAGGCGAAAGTGTACGTCCTCCAAAAGGAGATCGGTCGAGACCAGGACTTCGCCGCTAAAGGCGGGGATCGCCGCCGCGTCGTCGCCGGGGCCGAGCCAGCCCTCTTTATTTTTATCGTCAAAGAGCCCCAGCAGCTTTAGAAAGCCGAACTCGCCCACTGTAGAGAGCTTCACTTGGACTACGCCCCCTTGGTTGCCTGTTTGGAGGCGGGTTTTTTGGCCGCAGCCTTTTTGGCCGGGGCGCGCTTGGCGGCTTTTGCCTTGGGTTTGGCCTTCAGGGCTATCTTCACCACCTCCTCCATAGTGGAGGCGAAGTGGAGCTCCAGGGCTTTTCGCGCCTTGGCAGGCAGCTCTTTGGAGTCCTGCTCGTTTTGCGCGGGCATGACCACTGTTTTAACCCCGGCGCGCATGGCGGCCAGACATTTTTCCTTGACGCCGCCTATGGGCAGCACCCGCCCGCGAAGCGTTATCTCGCCGGTCATGGCGACGGTGTGGTCGATCATCCTCCCGGTACACATCGACAAGAGTGCCACGGCGATGGTGATGCCCGCCGAGGGGCCGTCCTTGGGGATGGCGCCCGCAGGTACGTGGATGTGAATATCCTTCTTTTCGAAGAACTTGTCGTCGCCGCCAAAATTCTCGGCGTTGGAGCGCACCCAGGTGAGCGCCGCCTGGGCTGACTCCTTCATCACGTCGCCCAGCTGCCCGGTCAGGGTGAGCTTGCCCCCGCCCTTCATCGCGCCCACCTCGATGTGGAGGATCTCGCCCCCTGCCTGTGTCCAGGCCAGCCCGTTGGCGACGCCGATCTGATCGACCTGCGATTCCAGCTCGCGCAAGAGGCGCGGCGGCCCCAGAAAGGTTGCGACGTTGCGTTTGCCGATGTTGTAGGTCTTCACCTTGCCTTCGGCGATCTTTCGAGCCACCTTGCGGCAGATGTTGGCGACCTCGCGCTCGAAGTTTCTAAGCCCCGCCTCGCGGGTGTACTGGTCTATAACCGTGCCCAGCGCCTCGTCGGTGAAACGGATGTAGTCGGCGTTTATTCCCTGCTCTGTCATTTGGCGCGGCACTATGTAGCGTTTGCCGATCTTTAGCTTCTCCTCGCGGGTGTAGCCGGCGAGGCGGATCACCTCCATGCGGTCGCGAAGGGCCGGGGGGATGGGGTCGGCGAAGTTGGCGGTGCAGATGAACATCACCTTGGACAGATCGTAGGCGACGTTGAGGTAGTGGTCTTCAAACGAATCGTTCTGCGCCGGGTCCAGCACCTCAAGGAGTGCCGAAGAGGGGTCGCCGCGAAAGTCCTGGCCCAGCTTGTCAATTTCGTCGAGCATGAAGACGGGGTTGGCCACACCCACGCGCTTTAGCCCCTGGATGATGCGCCCCGGCATCGCGCCCACGTAGGTGCGCCGGTGGCCGCGAATCTCCGCCTCGTCTTTGACGCCGCCAAGGCTGATGCGGGCGAATTTTCTGCCCATCGCACGCGCGATCGATTTGCCCAGGCTCGTCTTGCCGACACCCGGAGGCCCCACAAAGCACAGTATCGGCCCCTTGGTGGAGGGTTTTAGCTTCTTGACCGCCAGATGTTCGAGGATGCGCTCTTTGACCTTCTCCAGGTAGTAGTGGTCTTCGTCGAGGACTTCTTTTGCGCGCACCAGATCGAGGCGGTCGCGGGTCGTTTTTTTCCACGGCACCTCCACTAGCCACTCGATGTAGTTGCGGATAACCCCCGACTCGGCTGAAGAGGGCGACAGGTCGGCGAGGCGTTTAAGCTCCTTTAGGGCGACTTCGCGCGTCTCTTTGGACATCTTTGTTTTTTCAATGCGCTCGCGCAGCTCTTCGATCTCTTCGCCGTGCTCGTCCGAGATGCCCAGCTCTTCCTGTATCGCCTTCATCTGCTGGCGCAGAAAATACTCGCGCTGGCTCTTGGTCATCTCGTCTTTGGCCGCCGACTTTATCTTCGCCTGGACGGTGAGCACCTGAAGCTCGCGATCAAGGAATGAGTGAACCAGCTCAAGCCTCGACTTGGGGCCGACCTCGGCGAGGATGTCGATGGCGTCGGCCACCTTGAGGTTCAAGTTGGCGGCGACGATGTCGGAGAGCCTGCCGGTGTCTTCGACGCTCTCGAGCACCATCATTATGTCGGTCGAGATAGCTTTGCCGAGGTTTATCACCTCTTCGAGCTTTTCACGCACCGCCCGCATCATGGCCTCGGCCTCCAGATCGTCGCCGGAGGTCGGGACCTCTTCGATATTCTGAACCTCCGCCCTCAGACAGGGCGAAGCGGAGGTCATCTTCAAGCGGCGCGCGCGGCTAAGCCCCTGCACCAGTATCTTTACCCTGCCGTCGGGGAGCTTTAGCATCCTCATGATGAGCGCGACGGTGCCCATCTCGTAGAGATCGTCCTCTTCGGGCTCCTCGGTGGAGAGATCTTTCTGGGTGGAGAGAAAGATCATGCGGTTGCCCTGTAGCGCCTGCTCTACCGCCTCCACCGATTTGTCCCTGCCGACAAAGAGCGGCAGGATCATATAGGGAAGGCCCACCACGTCGCGCGCCGGCAGAAGGGGCAGGTCTTCGGTTATATCCAGCAGCTGGGTGGTACCGTTGCCGTCGGGGTCTATCGACGGTACGACACCCTTAAGGTTGGCTTCCGACATCTTCATCTCCAATCGCGTGCTTACACGCCGTCGGTGAATGAAACACCGCACGTTGAGCGCACTTCGTTCATCGTTTCAATCCCGCCGCTGCGAAAAAGGGGCGGGTCAGGTTATCTCTATGCGTTTCTGGTGTTTTCGCCTGTCCATTATCTTGGGCAGACGCACCTCCAGCACCCCCAGCTTGTAGCTGGCCGTCACCCTCACGACGTCGGCGGCTGCGGGCAGTGGTAAAAGTCGCTGAATTTCGCCAAAAGAGCGCTCTATCCGCAAGCAGTCGTTAATGGGTATCTCTTCAGGGATCTTTTCACAGTGCAGGAGGAAAAAATTGGGTGCCGCGTGCAGCTCTATCTTGTCCCGATCAACTCCCGGCAGATCGACCCTTATGACGAACTCGTCATCGGTCTCGATCAGGTCGATGCCGACAGAGATCGCCTCATGCTCGAAGCCGGTTCCCAGCTCGTCGCCGAAGAGGCGCTGGAAGAGCTCTTCAACCTCGGCGTGAAAATAGTCGAGGCGGCTCAGCAAATCTTTGGGTATTCGGGCCATTTTATTGCCCTCAGCGCCCATTTAGACGCTAGCAAATCGGTTTTTGCTCCCAAAAAAGGCGTATTTAGAGGTCAAACTGGTAAAAAAGGCCTTATTGGTGACTATAATCCCCAATATTGAGGTCGTCAAGGCAGGTAACCGGCGAAAAAGACTTCTTAACGGCGGCGGTAGCGCCAGAATACTGGAGGTCGTCAGGGCAGGGGATCGGCGGAAAAGAACTTCTCGACGTCGGAGAAATCGCTGCTTATCGGGGCCGGGGGGAGGCTTTTTCGCAGGAATCCTCCGTAGCCGCGCGTCATCAGCCGCCTGTCGAGGATCACGATGACGCCACGGTCTTCGACGCGGCGTATCAGTCTGCCTACCCCTTGGCGCAGCGCCATCGCCGCTACGGGTAGCTGGTATTCGCTGAAGGGCGAGCCCCCGCCGGTGCGGATTTTTTCCACTCGCGCCTCCACCAGCGGATCGCCGGGGCTCTCGAAGGGGAGCTTGTCGATCACCACCGCCGAGAGTGCTTGGCCCGGCACGTCCACGCCCTCCCAAAACGCCTGGGCTCCCAGGAGCACGGAGTGTACGTCTTCGCGAAATTTCCTGAGCAGCGTGTCGCGCGGAGCCTGCCCCTGCACCAAGAGGTTGTAGGGCAGCCTACCCTCCAAAAGCCCTGCCACGGCGCGCAGTACGCGGTGGGAGGTAAAAAGGCAGAAGGCGCGTCCATCAGAGGCTTTCAAGATGCGCTCTATCATCTCGGCGGCGGCGGTGGAGAAGGTGGAGTTGTTGGGGTCGGGCATCTCTTTTGGGACGTGGATGAGGCAGTTGTTGGCGTAGTCGAAGGGGCCGGGGGCCACAAGCTCGGCTGCGTGTTCCGGCAGCCCAAGGCGACGGCGGATGTAATCAAAGCTGCCGCCCACCCTGAGCGTGGCCGAGGTGAGGACGATCGGTACGCGCCCGGTGAAGAGGAGCTCCTTTAGCGTAGGGCCGACGTCCACCGGCACCGAGTGCAGATAGACCCCGCGCCCGCGCCGCTCGGCCCAGCGTACCTCTCCCGGGGGGAGCGGCTGGGCGAAGAGGCGAAGCTCTCCCAAGAGCGCGCGGCTGCGCCGTTCCAGCCCCTCGGCGTCGGTAGAGTGCGCGGCGCGCTCGCTGATGCGCTCAAGCCAGAGCTCTAGCGAACCCAGAAGGTTCTCCAGCCGTCGTCCGGGCTCGCCGTCGATCGCTTCGGTGATCCTCTTGGAGCCTTCGGGCACGGGCAGCGAGGCCCAGAAAGCGTCGGCTGCGGACTGGATCGCTTCGACCCGTTCGACGAAGGAGTCGGGCAGGGCCTTGCCGCCGTCGAGGCCCACGGCGTCGCGCACAAGCTCGGAGACGCGATATGAGCTGGCGCGCACACCGAAGTAGCGCGTCGCCACCGATTCGAGGTGGTGCGCCTCGTCAAAGATAACCACAGAGTAGCGCGGCAGCACTTCGCCGCCGCCGGTGCGCACCGCGAGGTCGGCGAAGAAGAGGTGGTGGTTGACCACGACGAGCTGCGCGCGCTGGGCGGCCCGTCGCCGGGCTTGCAGGTAGCATTCGTCCTGTTTGGGGCATTTTTGTCCCCAGCAGGTCTCGGAGGTGGCGCACACCTTGGACCAGAGGTCGAAGTTCTCCGGCAGCTCGCTTATCTCGCCCCGGTCGCCGGTGGTGGTGTGGGCGAGCCACCGCTGGAGTATCTTTTCCCCGGTGCTCGACACCAGCTGGCGCTGGCGTTCGCGCTTGTGGTAGCGGCGAAGGCACAGGTAGTTGTTGCGCCCTTTTAACAGCTCGGCCGAGATGGGCAGATCGAGCGCACGCGACAAGAGCGGCACGTCGCGCTCAAGGATCTGGGTCTGGAGGGTTTTGGTGGCGGTGCTGATGACCACCTTTTTGCCGGAGAGCACGGCAGCCGCGAGGTAGGCCAGCGTTTTGCCGGTGCCGGTGCCCGCTTCGGCCATGAGGGTGGTGCAATTCGTGATCGCTTCCAGCACGGCCGACGAATAGCGCCCCTGGTCGGGCCGTACCGCGAACCCCTCCACAACCCCGGCAAGCGGGCCTTCGGCTGAGAAAATCTCTTCCAAATCTGTCTGGGGGTCGCTCACTTCTTGTCGCCGCCGTCGGTGAATTTCGCGAGGGGGCTTGGCGCAAGTGGGCTTGGCGAGAGGGTGGTTGAGCGGGGGTCGCCTGCCAGCTCTATCCCGGTCACCGTCGCCATCAGAATTTCGCAGTGGCCGGTGTCGGCGCGCAGCAAGATAGCGTCGTCGGTCATCTCGACCATGCGGCCCCGGTAGGTGGTGCCCTGAGAATGGACTACCACCTCTTTGCCGGTGTAGTCGCGCCAATGCATCATTATCACTTTAACGCTCCAAAGCCCCCTCTTGGGGCAGGGGGGGCCATTGTTAGTTGCAAAAAAAAGAAGTCTACCACTAGTGGCCCAAAGAGTGGGCGAAGATGCTACTTTTGCCGGGGCCACTCGACGGTAAAGACGCTGCCGACGGCTCCAGGGCTGTCGGAGTCGCTGTGGTCGTTCTGTGTGTCGCGGGTTAAGCGGTTTCGGGCGGTTATATGCCCGCCCTCCTGCTCTATTATGCGCCGCGAGACCGCGAGGCCGAGGCCGTTGCCGTCGGTGGTGGTGTAGAAGGGCTCGAAGATGCGTTCCTCTTCGCCGGGGGTATCCCCGGCCCCTGATCCAGCACGCGCACGCGCACCCACTGCTCGTCGAACTCTCCGCGCAGCTCTATCTTGCCGCCGGGCTGCATCATGCGCGCGGCGTTGAGGAGCAGATTTAGCAGTATCTGCTTCACGGTGTCGAGATCGGCCACCGCAGGCGGCATGTCAGGAGGCCAGCTTGCGACTACTTCGATCCCCCGAAACGCCGGGTGGTGCGCAAGCCCGCGTATGACCGGCCGGGATACGTCGGCCAGCTCCACCGGCCCCGTCTCTATGCCCGACGGGCGCGCCAGCGCCAGCAGGTCGCGCACGATGCGGCGGCACCGCTTGCACTCGGATTCGATGAGCTCCAGATCTTCCACCCGTTCGGGCTCGTCGGTGAGTTCACGCCGAAGGGTCTCGGCGGTGCCCAGGATCACTCCGATCGGGTTGTCTATCTCGTGGGAAATAGCTGCGGCCGTGCGCCCCACCGCCGCCATGCGCTCGGCCTTCGCCAGCTCGTCCTGAAGGGCCTGGAGTTCGCTGTAGGCTCGCTGGAGCGCCTCGTTTCTGTGCTCCAGCATGTGCCGGTGCTGCTCCAGCTCTTCGGTCATCGAGTCGAAGGTGTCGGCCAGCTCGGCCAGCTCTCCTGTGCCGGTGTGGCCCACCCTCACGCCCAGGTCGCCATCGCGAATCTTTTGTGCGGCGACTTTTAATTTGTCGGCAGGGCCGAGGATCGAGCGCGCCAGACCCGCCGCCATGAGCGCACCTAAAAGCAGGAGCACCGCCAGGCTGGTTGCGTAGGCGCGGCGAAGGGAAGCCAGCCGCTCTTGCACCGGTGCCTCGGAGACCAGCAGCTTTATGAACACCGCCGGGTTGCCCGATATGGAGTGCGCCGGGGCGGTGAGCTCGAAGACCGTCTCGCCGTCGTAGCTAGTGTAGCGCCCCAGCCCTTCCGGGGGGATATGGGTGGTCTCCTCCACTGGAGTTATCCCGGCATCGGCAGGGTAGAGCGCCAGCTCTCTCTGTCCGCGCGAGCTGAAGAGCCCGAAGGCTTTGAGCGCGGGCAGCCCCTTGGCTATCTCCCCCAGCTGGCGCTCCAGCGCTTTGCTCGCCTGTCGGCCATTCTCGCCGTAGGCGCGCAGCGCCTGCGGGCCTGCCAGCCGGGCGAAGGTGAGGCTCTCGCGTTCAAGGGATTTGCGAAGCTCTCTGGTCTCGATGCCGATGACCACGATGGCGTTTCCCACAAGCACCGCCGCCAAAAGTGCTGTCACCATCAGCCAGAGCCGGGTGCGTATGCTCATTTCATTGGCCCCTGCCGCCGGGCGAAGTGCGTTCGACGGGTTCAGCAGGCTCTACGAGGGCGGCGAACTCACTGAGTTGGGCGGCGAAGAGTCTGCGCTCGCGGCTCGCCCGGCCTACCAACACCCCCTCTTCTTCGCGTACCCACGCCCCCTGGCAGAAGAGGATGACGAAGATTCCGAGGCTCAAAAACACCGCGCCGATCCAGAGCGGCACCTGGCCGGGGTCGCGTGTTATCTGAAAGCCCGCAAAGGGGCGTCCTTCGCTGTCGTCGCCCCAGGCAGTGAGGTAGACGCTGTACCCCATCACCGTGGCGGGGCTGTTGACCGCGATAACGGTGGAAAAGAGCTCGGCGCGGTCGGCCCCGAAAAAAGTCACTATCGCCTCGCCCTGCTTTACCTCTCCCTTGAACGCCTCCGGGCGCAGCTTTAGCGGCGCGCCCTCTTCCATCCCCTTTGAGAAGGGCCCCCATCGGGTGTCGCCGCTCTTTATGGTGTAATACATGTTGTCTTCGACGTTGTTAAAGCTCTCGACGACTGCGCTGTAGTCGGTGCCTGGGATCGCGAACTCTTCGCCCTCTTTCGTCGTTATCACCGGCCCGTCGGCGTCGTCTTGTACAAGTGCTTTTACCCGCAGCTTTAGCGGGTAGTGGTAGTGCAGATGAAAATCGGTGAGACCGATGGCGAAGGGCAGCGCAAGCTGCTTGTTGGTGCCCCACTCGAAGACCGATTCGGTGATCGAGCCTACGTGGATGTTCTGGGTGCTGATAGAGCCGGCGACGCTGCCCCAGAACGCCCCGGCGACGATGAAGAGCGGCGCGAGGTGTACCAGGGGAAATCCGAAAAAAACCCAGCTTCGCTTTGTCGCCAGCAGCGGCGTTTCGCTCTTTATGGTGTAGCCTGCGGCGCGCAGCCGCTCGGTGGTGCGCGCCCTGTCGGTCAACTGCTCCCGCGCGGCGGGGTTGCCTGCGGCGAAAGCGTTTTTGACGCCCTCTATGCTGCGCCCTACGGCGCAGGCCAAAAGGTTGAGGATCAACAGCACGAAGAGCGCGCGGTAGGGCAGGCTGGTGTAGAACGAATCGAGCCCCAGCGCCGGGATGAGCTTGCCCGCCGGGCCGTAGAGTTCTTCATAGGCGAAGGGCGCAAGGCTTTGGGGGATGAGCTTGCCGGTGCCAAGCGCGCCTGTGAGCGCAAGCGCCAGGAGCAGCCACAGGGTGAGGCGCACTGAGGCCAGCTTGGCTAAAAGCCGTCGTGTCATGGGGCGGCGCGGCGGTGTCGAAGGTGTCGTTGGCTCAGGGCTCAGGGCGCTTGCCTCTTGTGGAGTTGCGAAGCCATCTTATTTCGCCGGTAGTTGCTCCACCGCAGAGAGGGATAAGGAATACATGGTGCACGGTCTTTTCAGGCTGGAAGGGTAGCACATTATTAATTTTAGCCCCAAAAAAAAGGCCCGCAGAGTTTATCTGCGGGCCTTTTAAATCGTTCAGGGTGGGGACTGAATTACATCATGCCGCCCATACCACCCATGCCGCCCATACCACCCATGTCGGGCATGGCAGGAGCAGCGGCGTCGTCGGCGGGCAGCTCGGCGATCATCGCTTCGGTGGTCAGCAGCAGACCGGCGACGCTTGCGGCGTTCTGCAGCGCGGTGCGGGTGACCTTGGCCGGGTCGATGATGCCCGCTTTGATCATGTCTACGTAGGCTTCTTTGTAAGCGTCAAAGCCCTGGTTGCCCTTCTTGCCCTTGACTTCGTTGATCACTACGGAGGCTTCGAGGCCGGCGTTGGTGACGATCTGGCGAAGGGGCTCTTCCATGGCGCGTTCCACGATGCGCACACCCACAGCCTGATCGGCTTCGAGCTTGAGGCCCGGGAGGGTGGGGATGCAGCGTACGAGCGCAACACCGCCGCCTGCGACGATACCCTCTTCAACGGCTGCGCGCGTGGCGTGCAGGGCGTCTTCTACGCGGGCTTTCTTCTCTTTCATCTCGGCTTCGGTGGCTGCGCCGACGTTGATGACGGCTACGCCGCCAACGAGCTTGGCGAGGCGTTCCTGAAGCTTTTCGCGATCGTAATCCGAAGTGGTCTCTTCGGACTGGGCGCGAATCTGGGCGACGCGGGCGGCGATGTCGCTCTGCGAGCCAATGCCGTCGATGATGGTGGTGGTGTCTTTGTCGATGCGGATGGTCTTGGCCTGACCCAGATCGGTGAGCTCGGTTTTTTCAAGCTGCAGGCCGATATCTTCGCTGATCACCTTGCCGCCGGTGAGGGTGGCGATATCTTCGAGCATCGCTTTGCGGCGATCGCCAAAGCCGGGGGCCTTGACGGCGGCGACGTTGATGGTGCCGCGCAATTTGTTGACCACGAGGGTGGCCAACGCTTCGCCTTCGATGTCTTCGGAGATGATGATGAAGGGCTTGCCGGTGTTGGCGATCTTCTCAAGGATGGGCAGAAGAGTCTTCATCTGGCTGATCTTGCCGTCGTTGATGAGGATGAAGGCGTCTTGGAGCTCGGCCTCCATCTTCTCGGCGTTGGTGACGAAGTAGGGGCTCAAGTAGCCGCGATCGAACTGCATGCCCTCTACTACGTCAAGGGTAGTCTCCATGCCCTTGGCTTCTTCGACGGTGATAACACCCTCTTTGCCGACTTTGTCCATCGCCTCGGCGATGATGTCGCCGATGGTGGCGTCGGAATTGGCGGAGATGGTGCCTACCTGGGCGATCTCTTTCTGGCCCTTTACATCGGTGGAAAGCGTGTGCAGCTTGGTGACGGCGGCCGCAACGGCGAAGTCGATGCCGCGCTTGATGTCCATGGGGTCGTGACCGGCGGCTACCAGACGCGAACCTTCGCGCAGGATCGCCTGGGCCAGCACGGTGGCGGTGGTGGTGCCGTCGCCTGCTACGTCAGAGGTTCTGGAGGCTACTTCACGCACCATCTGCGCGCCCATGTTCTCGAACTTGTCTTTGAGCTCGATCTCCTTGGCGACGGTGACGCCGTCCTTGGTGACGAGCGGGCTACCCCAGCTCTTTTCGATGATGACGTTGCGACCCTTGGGGCCCAGCGTTACTTTTACGGCGTTTGCCAGCGCGTCAACACCACGAAGCGTGGCGGAGCGGGCGTCCTGCGAATATTTGATCTCTTTTGCAGCCATGATTTTCTCCGTTTAACTTTATTTGATAGCAGTTGAGTAAAAGCTTATGAGTAAAAGGTGACTACTCGATCACGCCGACGATGTCGTCTTCGCGCATGATCACGTACTCGTCGCCTTCAACCTTGATCTCGGTGCCCGCGTACTTGGAAAAGAGGATCACGTCGCCCACTTTTACGTCCAGGGGAGCGACTTTGCCGTCTTCGTTCTTCTTGCCGGGGCCGGCTGCGATGATCTCGCCGCGCTGGGGTTTCTCTTTGGCGGTGTCGGGGATGTAGAGGCCGCTGGCGGTCTTCTGTGCTTCCTCAAGACGCTTTACGATAACGCGATCCTGTAGGGGTCTGATGTTCATTGCTTGATTCCTCTCTTTGTGTGGCGCTGCCTCTGCCGTGAAGGGCAGGGGTAGCGCCAAATTAACTGTTACATAGCGGTGTCGTTTTGGTTGGTAACGCAGGAGGGTGTTTTCTCCAGCGCTCGCGCAAAATAACCACCGTCATCAGGCACGTCAAGGTCATGGGACAAAAAAAATAGTTTCGTCGGGAAATAACTTGCCCTATATTACCCGTACAGTACCGTTTAG
>CAXMSR010000021.1:0-11731 GCA_964195725.1 uncultured Kiloniellaceae bacterium
TTTTTCTGGATTGATCATACCTAGTTTGCCTTGTCGGCTGGTTTGGAAACAATTGTGTGTGACTGGAGTCAGATCTTGAATCGCCACTTTCTTGCCCCTATTTCGGCTGTGTATTTTTTCGCCTGACAAGGAGACGCGCAGCTAAAGGAAGGGCCCAGTAGCAGCGCTACAGGTCCTCTCCTTTAGCGAGCACGCGACGCAGGCAGGCGGGAAAAGTCGCAGCCGAACCAGCCGCCACCACCTACTCCACCCCAAAAGCCACAAAATCCGGCACCTCATCAATCTCGCCGAGCGCAAACGCTTCGCAGGCGAAGCGTTTTAGCCCAGCAAGGTGCCAGCGGGTCAGGTCGTAGGAGATCGTGCCCCAGTATTCGACGAGCTTTTCGCGCCCCAGCCATTCCGACTCGGGAGCCAGCGCGGCAAAACGAGGATAGGAACGGTAGGCGAGCTGTCGGGCGGTTACCAGCCTTCTGTAGAACTCTCCAAACGCCTGCGGATCGGTTTCAAAACGCTCGCGCCTGCCCGTCCACAGCGCAAATACAAAGGGTGTACCGGTCAGCTCCAGCCACAGCTTCCCCAGGTCAAAGACGTAGGGCCACTTAACTATATTGTTTTCCTGCAAAGCGCGGTCGCCGATGAGCAGCACCGCCTGGCTAGCTTCGCGCACCGGCCCATAGCCCGGTTTTATTCCAGTAAAGGTCTCAAGGAGTATGCGAAGTAGCACCACCGACGTCGCCGACGCCCCGGTCAGCCCTATCTCTACGCCAGCGAGTTGTGCCAGCGGCACGCGGCTCATCAGCAGCACGCTGCCCACCTCGCCTATTGACGAGATCGACAGATCGGGCAGGTAACATAAATTTTCAGGGTCGCGCAGATACGCCACCGAGGAGGAGGGCGAAAGATCGATCGCCCCTTCGCAGAGCAGCTGGTTAAGCTCGGTGGGGATGCCGTAGACGTAGTCGATTTCTCCGTCAAGCTGGGTTTCGGCTTTCCCATCCGCCTGCCCGACCTGCCCACCCTCCCCGCCCTGCGCGCGCAGCTCTTCGAGCGCCATGAAGAGCGGCGTGCAGTTGGCGAACCCTATGCGCCCGACCTTCAAGTTGCTCATGACCCCTGCCCCGTCCCATTTACCAGCGGCTCGGCCCGAAAGAGGGCCGCCACCGATTTTCCGTCCTCTATCTCGCCGTCTCTCGCCATTCGCAAAGCCTCGCCAAAATCGAGCCAGTGTATCTCGATTATCTCATTGTCGCCGTGGGCGGTGTCCACTTTGGTCAGCCCGGTCGCGAAGTAGAGGTGGATAACCTCGTCGCAAAACCCCGGCGTGCTGATAAGGCGCCCCAGCTCTACACACTCTGCGGCGCTAACCCCCGCCTCTTCTTCCAGCTCGCGCAGCGCCGTCTCGCGAGGCGATTCCCCCTCTACGTCGAGCTTGCCTGCGGGCAGCTCCCACAGCCAGCCCCCGATCGGGTGGCGGTACTGGCGCAGCAGGCACACCCTGCCCTCGGCGTCTAGCGCCACCACTGCGGCACCGCCGGGGTGGTGCACCACCTCTAGCTCGGCCACCCTGCCCCCCGGTAGCTCGGCGCGCTCTACGGCTACGTCGATGATCTTTCCCGAAAACACGCTCTTTCGGCCCGTTCCGGCAGAGTGTTCGATAGACAGGAGTCGGCCTCCTCTGGTAGATTCCGCACTAACGCGATAGACATTGCTTAGGCAAATTTGCACAGGCGACGCCGCCTTTGGCTGGCCGCCGCTCTGTGTACCATAAACACCCACCCCCCGGGGGGTCAAGACGAGGATAACACAAGGTGACTGGATTTAGATCGCTCGGCGAGTTCGTGGCCGCTCTGGAGGCCGCAGACGAGCTAGTTCGCATAAAAGAACCGGTGAGCTCCGACCTGGAGATAGCCGCCATCGCCGACCGGATGATGAAGAGCCCCGGCGGCGGAAGAGCGCTCCTCTTCGAGAACGTCGTCGGCTCGACGATGCCGGTATTGGTAAACGCCTACGGTTCAAAAGCACGCATGGAGATGGCCCTGGGGGCGCACCCCGACGCCATCGCCGCCCGCATCGAAGACCTCTTGCACACCAAGCCGCCTGCGGGGCTGACCGACATGGTGAAGATGCTCCCCCTTCTGGGGCAGCTAAAGTCGGCGATGCCCAGCCGCAAAAAGTCCACCTACCCCCCCTGCCAAGAGGTCGTCTTCACCGGCGACGCGGTAGACCTGACCAAAATACCCGTGCTCACCTGCTGGCCCGACGACGGCGGCCCCTTCGTCACACTTCCCTGCGTGGTCACCTCCGACCCCAAGACGGGGATGCAGAACGTGGGCATGTACCGGCTGCAAATATATGATAAGAAGACCACCGGCATGCACTGGCACATCCACAAAGACGGCAGCGCAGCCTATGACGAACACAAGCGGCTGCGCAAACGCATGCCGGTCGCGGTAGCCATCGGCACCGGCCCCGAGCTGACCTACGCCGCCACGGCACCACTGCCGCGCGGCATCGACGAGATGATGTTCGCGGGTTTTATTCGAGGCAAATCCATAGAGCTGGCAAAGTGCGTCACCAACGATCTGTGGGTGCCCGCCGAGGCGGAGATCGTCCTCGAAGGCTTTGCCGAGCCCGCAGAAGAGCGGATCGAAGGCCCCTTCGGCGATCACACCGGCTACTATTCGCCCGCCGACCCCTACCCCGTCTTCCATGTCACCGCCATCACCCATCGGCGCAACCCCACCTACTTCACCACCGTGGTGGGCATCCCCCCGATGGAGGACGAATGGATTGGGTGGGCGACCGAGCGGCTCTTTTTGCCGCTGCTGAAAACCCAGTGGCCCGAGGTCTCCGCCATGTACCTGCCGGTGGAGGGGGCATTCCACAACCTCTGCATCGCCTCCATGCGCAAACTCTACCCCCGTCAGGCGCGCAGGCTCATGAGCGGTTTTTGGGGCGCGGGCCAGATGAGCTTAACCAAGATGATAGCCGTGCTCGACGAAGACGACAGGGTAAACGACTCCTTCGAGGCGGCCCGCACCATCCTCAACCGGGTGCGCATCCCCGAAAATCTGGTATGGTCTGAGGGGGTAGTCGACGCGCTCGACCACTCCAGCACCCAGCCGCTGTGGGGCGGGAAGTTTGGCATCGACGCCACCACCCCGATGGCTGGCGAGCCGGGTTACGGCGAAGATTTACCCGCCAACGCCAGCGACCCTGCTCCAAAGGGCGACGAGGTGCTTATGGCGCTAGGCGGCGAGTTCAAGGGGCTCTGCGACGTGCGCGTCCCCTTCGACGACACCCGGCTGACCCTGGCGCTGCTGGTGCTAGACGCAAAAATGCCCCACGAGGGGCAGGCGCTCGCTAAAAGAGCCCTTGAGATCGAAGGGCTGGACGTCGCCATAGTGGTCGAGGGCGAAAAGGACGAAGCGCTCTCACGGCTGGCGTGGCGCGCCCTGGCCTCCATCGACCCCAGCCGCGACGTACACGCCGTAGGAGCCAAGCTGGCGGTGGACGCCACCTTCAAGGTGGCCGAAGAGGGGTACGAACATGGCCGCCCCTGGCCCGACGAGGTAGCCCACCCCGACGAGATATTTAAAAAACTCTCCCCCATCCTCGCGACACTGGGGCTGGAGGCATAGACGGCTTTAGGCCGTCTTATAGAGAACGGCTTAAGGCCGTCCTATTAAAGAACAGCTGGAGAACAGAGGAAGAAATGAAAGAAAACCGCCGAAAACAGATCCCCGAGTGCGAACCGATCGACGACATATCGCATCGGCACCGCGAAATGCTCCCTGAACTGGTAGACGCCATCGTCGGCAGCTGCCGCGAGATGTCAGGGGCGCTCTCCCACGTCGAGGCCACCCAGCTCCCCTCCAAAGAGGAGGTGACAAAGCTGGTGGGTCTGATGATGGAGATAGTCTTCCCCGGCTACTTCGGTAAAAAAGAGGTAGACTGGGCCGAGCTCCCCTACCATGTAGGGTCCAGCACTTCGCAGCTAATGGACAGGCTGGCCTATCAGATAGAGCGCTCTATCCGCCACGAATGCAAGCGCACCCACTCCAACTGCACCCACTGCGGCGAGACGGGTTATTCCATGGCGCTGGAGTTCCTCAAATCCATTCCCGATATCCGCGCAAAGATCGCCGGCGACGTGGCGGCGGCGTTTCGTGGCGACCCGGCGGCCAAGAGCCACGACGAGATCATCTTCTGCTACCCCGGCCTCTATGCCGTGGCTATCTACCGCCTCGCCCACAAGCTCTATAAAATGGACGTACCGCTCCTGCCGCGCATGATGACCGAGCTGGCACACGGACAGACGGGGATCGACATACACCCCGGCGCGACTATCGGCGACGAATTCTTCATCGACCACGGCACTGGCGTCGTCATAGGCGAGACCTGCCTCATCGGCAAGCGCGTCGTCCTCTATCAGGGCGTAACGCTGGGCGCGCTGAGCTTTCACCGCGACGACGCAGGCGAGCTGGTGCGAGGTCAAAAGCGACACCCCACCATCGAAGACGGCGTGGTCATCTACTCGGGAGCGACGATCCTGGGCGGAGGCACAGTCATCGGCGAGGGCAGCGTCATCGGCGGCAACGTGTGGCTGACCCGCTCGGTGCCCCCCGGCACCAAAGTGATGATCGCGAGCCCCGAGCTGGTGTTCGTGACTGCCGACACCTAATTGGGCGGCGACGCGCCTAATTGTTTGCAGCCAGTGGCCCCTGCGGCTACAATGATTCGTCCATGCGGGGTGTGTACTTTCCCACGCGATAAAGACTAACGATTCTGGAGGAAGAGCCGATGGCACGAGGCGTCAACAAAGCAATTCTCATTGGGAACCTGGGCCGCAACCCTGAAATACGCTACACCCAGAGCGGGCTGGCGGTGTGCAACTTCTCCATCGCCACCACCGAACGCACCAAAAAAGAGGGCGAGTGGGTGGACCAGACCGAGTGGCACAACATCGTCACCTTCGGTAAGATGGCCGAGAACTGCGAAAAATACCTCTCCAAGGGCTCTAGCGCCTACATAGAAGGCCGCATACAGACGCGCAAGTGGCAAGACAAAGAGGGCAACGATCGCTACACCACCGAGATAGTGGCAGCCAACGTCCAGTTCCTCAGCGGCGGTGGCGGTGGCCAAGGCGGTGGTGGTGGCGGCTCCAGCCAGGGCGGCGGCCAAAATCAGGGCAGCGGCGGCAGCCAGAATCAGGGCGGCGACGATTTCCCCAGCGGCAGCGGTGGCGGCTTCGACCCCAACGACGACGTTCCGTTCTAGAAGCGCACCTGACCGACTAGTATAATTAAGCCCCTGTACGCACTGCGCTACAGGGGCTTTTTTTCGCTTGCGCCATCAGCCCCCTCTAGCCAGACCACTCCGGCGCAGGGGCTCGTTTGCAGAGCGGGTTTGCAGGGTTTTGGAGGTGAAGACCGGTGAAGTTCTCTTTTTCACCTGTTCGAGGGCCACAGGTAGCCACCCGGCGCATAGTCCAGTATATTTGTCGCAAAGTATGCCGATGTGCATTTGGAGGAAGTTATGGTTGAGAATCCGGCGATGGAGATCGTCACTGTCGGCACCGGGTCATGTGTGCCGACGCTGGAGCGCAGCAGCAGCTCTGTGCTGATAAAAGGTGCCGGGCAGGTGGCGGTGGTCGATCTCGGCCTGGGCGCGCTCCACGGGCTGCTAAGGTGCGGGGTGTCGCACAGCGATGTGGACGCAGTGCTCTTTACCCACCTGCATATTGATCACAGTTGCGAGTTGTTACCCTTGCTCTTTGCCGCGAACTACGACGAGCGCCCCCGCACCAAACCGCTTATCCTGATAGGCCGCGAGGGGCTGGGAGAGTTTCTCGACAAATTGGCAAAAATCTACGGCCGCTGGATAGAGCCGCACAACTACGAGCGCACGGTGGTAGAGCTCTCTCCCGGCGAAGCGGCGGCACTTGGAGACCTTCGGGTGAGGGCGGGCGAGGCGGCCCACGCCTCCTCAAGCCTCGCGTTGCGCGTTGAATGCAATGGCAAAAGTGTTGTGATAACCGGCGACACCGGCCCCTCGCCGGAGGTTGAAGAGCTTTCGCTCGGGGCCGGGCTGCTTATCTGCGAAGCTGCGCTGGCAGAGGGCAAAGAGGCTACCTACCACTTAAACGCCAAACAGGCGGGCGAGCTGGCCCAGGGTGCCGGGGTGGAGCGGTTGGCGCTCACCCACTTTTATCCGTCGAGCGACGCCAGCGCCGACTTCGACCCGGCGGCGGCGGCAGCCGAAACCTTTAGCGGGCCGGTGGTGGCGGCCTTTGACGGGATGAAGTTCTTCCTCTGAACGCTCAAGTTGCTTTTTCGCAGTGAACGCCGACACAAAAGAGCCGCGCCTGAAGAGACTCAAAAAAAAAGCCCCCTGGGGAGGGGGCTTGGGGAAGAGGTCTCGCATCGCGAGCCCTGGCAAAATATTTTTTGCTCTTGCCAATTTTATTTTGCAACGAGCGTGCCAACACCTAAACAAGGGCATTTAAGCAACACTCAAGAGATTTCGCGCCCTTTATTGGGTCATTTCACCCATACATGCCAAGGCCGGGGGGGTGTTATGGCGTGAAATCCTCTTGCCGCACCCTGCCCCGCCCGACATCGGCGCCTTGAAGCGTTTATCTTTGAGCGCGGTGCGCGTACAATCGCCCTGTGAATCTGTGGCGAATCCGACTGTGAAAAAAGGATGATTTAAAATGAACAGAGCGTTTGCAACCATTACCGCGACAGCCCTGGCCCTGGCCTGTATTTTCATGGCCGTCCCCTGCATGGCGAACACGGTGATGAAGATAGTACCGCCGCAGATTGAACTGAAAAAAACCAGCACCGAGGCTGCGGAGAAGTGGTCGTTTTTCGTCCGCGACGTCACCGACGCCAGACCGGGCAATGTCGCAGCTACAAAAACAATCGGCACCGCCGACCAGCGCTTCTCTGATGATGACGCCACCATCGAGCTCGACCGCGAGCCCACGGTTTTTATCCGCGAGCAGGTCGGGCGCTTTCTTCTGCTGCGCGGCATGGAGGCCTCGTCCACGGAGAGGGCCAAAGTTTTCATCGATATCTCTCTGGAGCGCTTCGAGGTGGTACGCGACTCGAAGAGCCTGGCAGAAAAGACCACCTTCTACCTCGGCTTTTCAACGCGCTTTTTCACCAGCGGCGGCGACGAGTTGGGGACGGTGACCCTGGCTAAAAACCAGTGGACGAAGAAGGTAACGCCCTTCGGCGGCGAAAAAGCGCTGGGCGAGCTGATAACCAATGCGCTCGTCGGTGCCCTGACTTCTATGGAAAAGAGCGATATCTACCTGCTGGCTGCCGAAAAGTAGCGTTGGCAAGAAAAGGGCTGTGTATCCATGAGCGAAATTGACTACGACGCCATAATCATCGGCGGCGGCCCGGGCGGGCTAACCGCAGGCCTTTATCTGGCGCGCGCGGGCAAACGCACCCTCTGCCTTGAGCAGGGGGCGATGGGGGGCCAACTTGCCGCCACCAGCTTTATAGAGAACTATCCGGGTTTTCCCGACGGGATCTCGGGCAAGGAGCTGACGGAGTCGTTCGAGACCCACGCACGCCGCTTTGGACTGGAGATCATGTCGGGCCGGGTGGACGGGCTAAAGGTGGATGGCGAAGTTAAAGAGGTATCGGTGGGCGGTTTTCCCTTCCGCTCACTGGTGGTCATCATAGCCACCGGCCTCATTCAGAAGCTGGGCGTGCCCGGCGAAGAAGAGTACCTGGGGCGGGGGCTTAGCTACTGCGCCACCTGCGACGGCGCACTCTTTCGCAACCGCGAAGCGGCGCTGGTGGGCACCACCGACCACGCCATCGAAGAGGCGCTCTTTGTGGCGGGCTTCGCCTCGAAGCTCTACGTGATAACCAAATCGCTCAAGATCGTCCCTAAAAACGAGCTACGCAAAAGCCTTCTCGCAGCAGAAAATATCGAGATCGTCTACGGCGCGAGCCCCGTCGAGATTACAGGCGACGCGCAGGGGGTGACGGGGGTGAAGGTGACGTTAAAAGATGACGGCGAACGCTCTCTGGCGGTGGACGGCGTCTTTGTCTGCGCGGGAAAACGCATCCCCGGCACCGGCTTTGCTGAAGGGCTGATCGAGCTGACCGAGAAGGGCTTTGCCGTGGTCGGCGAAAACTGCGAGACCAACGTAGAGGGTATCTACGCCATCGGCGATGTGCGCAGATCGCGCTTCTGGCAGGTGGCCACCGCCGTAGGCGACGGCGCGGTGGCGGCAATGGACGCCATGCGCCACTTGCGATCGGCCAAAGCCAAATAATGCGCCTCGCTATAGTCTCTGACATACACGCCAACCTGCCCGCCCTGGAGGCGGTGATGAAGGATATGGCGCGACGCGATGTAGATGGGGCGGTAAACCTAGGCGACATAGTGGGCTATGGGCCCCACTGCGACGAGGTGGTGGCGGCGCTTCAAAAAGCCGAGATGCGCGAGGTGGTGGGAAACTACGACCTCGCCGTGCTGGCCGAGGACGAGGCACAGGGGCGCGAGCGTTTCCTCAAGAGCGATCTTAGCCCCGTCGAGCGTGAAGTCTTCACCTGGACCCGTCAGCACACCGGGGCGGCGACTAGGCAATACCTGGCAGAGCTGCCCGCCCAGCTCTACATCGAAGAGCAGGGGCTTACCATCCTCTTTACCCACGGCAGCCCCGAGCGACCCAACGAATATCTTGGGGCCGACACCCCGGAGGAGCGGCTAATAGAGCTCTTCGAGGGCACGGGGGCCGACATTATGGTAGTGGGCCACACCCACCTGCCCCTGGTGCGCGAGGTGGGTGAGCGCCTCCTCGTCAACCCCGGCAGCGTAGGCGCACCCAAGGATGGAGACCCCCGGGCCTCCTACCTGATCCTCGACACCGAGGGACAATTTCGCGCAGAACACGTCAGGGTAACATTTGACGTTGAATCTTTTGCCCAAGTTTGTGTATCATCCGGGCTTCCCAAATCGCAGGCCACAGCATTCACGAGGGGCCTGTCTGCACAATAAGGTATCAAGTCGGGACGTGGCGCAGCCTGGTAGCGTGTCTGCTTTCGGAGCAGCGCCGCACATCTTGAATTAGACCGCCCGATGGTAGAAATCGACAGAGAAAACGACAATTTACGGCGTGTGGCTCAGTCTGGTAGAGTACGTGCTTCGGGAGCACGGGGTCGGAGGTTCGAATCCTCTCACGCCGACCAGTTTGAAGTAGAATCAAGAGCATAGAAGAGGCGGCCTGAGATGGTCGCCTCTTTTGCGTTCAGCCTCAAAGTGGCCACGAAAGCGGCCACTCCAATCAAACACGACTTACACAAAATTTATAAAAGCCTAATATCCTTGAATATCCTATGCCCGACTCAGGAAGGCCATTCTGCTTCGGGAGCAGAAGGTCGCCGGTTCGCTTTTAGCCGCCCCCGCCATTTCACCTCTCCATTCGTATCTACGCCCCTCTGCGTCGTGCTTCCAGGTGCGTCGCGCTCCCTGCCCTCTTCCTTCAGAGCAGCGGTTCAGTCCGCCTGTCGCTCGCGCGTCAAGGGCCACTATTATTCTGCGCAATCACTGTTTGTGGGGTAATATTTCTTACCGTGCGCGGCCTCAGGTAGGTTTTGCACCTAGTGACTGCAAGGTTAAGATGTAGTAGAGTTCAAGTAGCAGCACTAGTGGGTAGGAATGGCGCTTACAACTTTTTAAGTCAGGAGTGTGCAAATGCTTGTTCGTCACATAATGACCAGCCCTGTTGTCACCGTTGGCCCCGAGATGCCTGTACTCGAAGCCGCCGCGCTCATGAAAGAAAAGGGTATCGAACGCCTCCCCATTGAGGAGGGCGGCAAGCTCGTCGGTATCGTAACCAAAGATCGCGTGCTACGCGCTGCGCCCTCTAACGCAACATCGCTTAGCCTGCACGAGATGCACTACCTCTTCGCAAAACTTCTGGTCGGCGAGATCATGCAGCGCAACGTCGCCACGGTAAGCCCCGACACCACCGTAGAGGCTGCGGTGAGTCTGGCCCAGAAAAAAGGCGTCGGTTCGCTTCCGGTGCTGGAGGACGGCCACGTCGTGGGTATCCTTACGACCAACGATTTTTTCTATCTTGTGCTAAACCCGCTGCTGGGCATCGGCGTAGGGGGCTCGCGCCTCATCGTGCGCAACTGCACAGGCGCAAAAGAGATGCTAAAGGCCCTGACCTGCGTTACCGAGAGCGGCTGCACCCTGACCAACTCCGCCTACCTGCCAAGCCGCAGGGGGGAAGAGAATGACCTTCTCCTGCACATCGACGAGGAAGACCCCTCCCCGCTGCTACAGATCATGAAGGCCAACGGCCTGGACGCGGAAGCGCGTCAACGCTAGCTGTGTTTCACAACATACACAAAAAAGCCGGGCATTAAATGCCCGGCTTTTTTTATTGGCGCAGTTGAAAACCCGACCTGAACATTCAAGGTTGAATATTACACCCCCAAAACCACGACCGCTCTTTTTCAGCCCCTCTTGGCCGCCGAGAGCGCTTTTTTCAACGCGGCGGCGTGAACTTCGCCTGCTACGTGGAGCGGGTTGGTCAGAAAGACGTTGGGGTTGGCCTTGGCGTGGCAGTTGAACTGGGTGGCGAGGCCGACCTTGGGTATCGCCTCCTCAGGAGTGAGCCCGATCAGCGCCTTTGCCGCCTCCCATGTCGCGCCGCAGGGCGCGCCGCGCTTTACCTCGACGCTCTCAATGAGCCCTTCGTCGTCGAGAGATACGGTGAACTCCGGCGCGCCAAATGCCTCGCCGTAGGCACCCAAGCGCTTCAGTCGCCCAAGGGTGCAGCAGGTGGTGGGGGTTACGCCCCTCTCCAGTTTTCTGCCGGAAGCCACCACTTCTTTTCCCGCCGCCTCTGCCTTGTCCAGCAGGTATCCGGTCAGGTCGGGATGGTAGAGGTGGTCGAGGATGAGATCGCTCCAGTCGATCAGCTCAAGCGTATCGTCGGGAAAGTGCTCTTCGGGATAATCGACTATCGGCGCGAAGGGGCCCTCGACATCGGCCACCTTCAGCTCGAGCTCATCGCTTAGCCGGTTAATTTCCGATACTTTTCCTGCGCCCATCTGGTCGCGCTGGAATACCAGTATTTTCTGCATTTCGTCTGCTCGCTGTTTCAATTCAAGGAGTTAATGCGGCGCAGGGTTTGCACCGTCTCCAGTATTATACCCGACCCAGTATTGTATCCGAAGATATTGCAGGGCCGACAGGCGAATGCGCTGCGCGCAAGCTTTAGCCAGCCGCAAACTCGGCGCAGCGCAAACGCGTCCCGACCCCCTCAGCCGATGCTGCGCGTCACCTCGCCTTAACCCGGCCCCTGGCATAGTCGCCCCACTCGCGATAGGGATGTTTGGCGAGGCAGGCGTTGAGATAGCGCGCGTCGTCGGAGACCTCTTTGCCCACCCAGGGCGGGAGCTCGAAAGACTGCTCAACCGACTCCAACTCCAACTCGGCCACCACCAGCCCCTCATTGTCGCCGCCGAAAAGATCGACCTCCCACACCATGCCGGCGTATTCGATCTCGTAGCGGATCTTCTCCACCAGCCCACCCCCGCAGAGGGTGGAGAGGATCTGGGCGGCCTCCCCGACGGGAATCTCGTACTCGAACTCGCTGCGCGTTATCCCGACGGTGGGGCCCTTAAGGGTAAGAAAGCCCCGATCGCCCGCCACGCGCACGCGCACCGCGCAGCCCTCGCCGCTGGCG
>CAXMSR010000022.1:0-6282 GCA_964195725.1 uncultured Kiloniellaceae bacterium
GTGCGTATTTCGAGCCGTAGGCCATGAAGACCACGGCCCCGCGCGAGGCCGCCAGCGTGGCGATGAGCGCCCGGAATTTCAATTCTTCCGGCAAGAATCCGATGGCGGAGGCTTTGAGGAAGATGACGAGTATCAGCGCAGTCGCGCCTATGGCGCCGACCCTGCTGTCCTTCATTATCTCCAGCGTTCTTTCGCGCGTCCAGCCCCCGGCCAGCCCGTCTACAGTGTCGGCGACGCCGTCGAGATGAAACCCGCCCGTCGCCCAGGCGAGGAGAGCCACCAGAAGCACGCCTTCGACCATCGGCGGCAGGTGCTGCCCGAAGAGAAAGTGGATTATCGCCAGCATAAGGCCGAGTGCTGCGCCCACGAAGGGGAACGCCGCCATTGAGTTTGCCAGCTCTTTTTCAGTGAACTCGCGCGTCTCGAAGAACGGGATGGCGGTCAGAAACTGAAAGGCTGTGCCGAAACGATCGATCAACTGTTACTCCTTGTCGCTAACGCCTGCTTCGGCGAAGGTAGCCATCTCGCAGGGGATCTTTGCAGCCCCCTCCAGCACCGTCATCGCCAGGGCGGCTCCGGTGCCCTCGCCCAGACGCATGGAAAAATCCACTATCGGCTCTTGGCCCAGAAGCTCGACCATCTTCGTGTGGCCCTGCTCCTGGGAGAGGTGCGCGACGAAGAGGTAATCGGCCAGCGCGGGGCAGAGCCGCAGCGCCACCAGCGCGGCAGAGCTGGAGATGAAGCCGTCGGCCAGAACGGGCAACCCACACGCCGCAGCCCCCAGAAAGATGCCGGTCATCCCTGCGATCTCAAACCCACCTACCTTCGCCAGCACACCCAGCGGGTCGCTTGCGTCAACGCCGTTGACCGAAAGTCCGCGCTTTACGGCGTCGGCTTTTCGCGCCAGTCCTTCGTCGTCTACGCCGGTGCCGCGCCCCACCACCTCTTCGGGGGAGAGCCCGCTAAACGCCGCCAACAGCGCCGCCGCCGGGGTGGTGTTGCCAATGCCCATCTCGCCTACGCCGATGAGGGTGACGCCGTCGGCCTTGGCCTGTCGCGCCAGCTCTACTCCGGCTCCGATAGCTTGAAGGGTCTGCCCGGTGGTCATGGCGGGGCCATTGGTGAAGTTGGCCGTGCCCTTTGCCACCTTGCAGTCGATGAGGCCGGGGGCGCTGTCAAAGTCGAAGTTGACCCCCATGTCCACTACCATGATCTCGGAGCCTACATGATTAGTCAGCACGTTTATAGCCGCCCCCGCGCCGAGAAAGTTGAGCACCATCTGGGGGGTGACTTCGCTTGGGAAGGCGCTGACACCCTCTTCGGTTACGCCGTGGTCGCCCGCCAGTGTGTAGACGCGCTTTTTGCCGATCGAGGGCTTAACGGTGCCCTGAATGGCGGCGAGCCTTCTGGCGAACTCTTCCAGCCGCCCCAGGCTCCCCGGAGGTTTGGTCAGGGAATCGAGGCGCTCTTGTGCCGCCTCGAAGAGGACCGCGTCAAGGGGGGTTACCGCTTCGCAGAGTGCTGTCAGTTCTTGCTGCTTCATAAATGGCTCCTGAAATCTTGCCTGTTAATAGAAGAATATAGAAGTTCAATTCAACGTGATTCAGCTTAGTTTCAACGTGCGCCCCGACACCACCAGCACCGCTTCGTCTGCCAACGCGGCCACCCGCTGATTGATCGCCCCGGCAAGGTCGCGAAACTCGCGCGCCAGCGCGTTGGCCGGAACGATCCCCAGCCCCACTTCGTTTGTCACCACTACGATGTTGGTGCGTCGGGCCTCAAGCGCCTGAAGAAAATCGTCCACCCGCGCCTCGATGGCTGCCGGGTCTCCCCCGTGGTGGTGCAAGAGGTTGGAAGTCCAGAGGGTAAGGCAATCTATCAGCACGGCGCAATACCCATGCGATATTTGCACGGCCTTCGCCAAATCGAGGGGCTCTTCCAGGGTGCTCCATCTGGGGCCGCGCTCCGCTTGGTGGGCTTTTATGCGTGTGTGCATCTCGGCGTCGCCCGCCTCGGCGGTGGCCACGTAGACGAGCCCCCCCTGCCAACGCTGGGCGCGCTCAAGGGCAAAGCGGGTTTTGCCGCTCTTGGCCCCCCCGCTTACAAATATCAGGGCAGAATCGTTATTCTCTTCATTCATGTCGTCAATAACCTGCGGTTTATCGTATGTTTAAAGTTAGAAGGCGTTGCCGATGGTGAAGTGCCACTGGGTGCCCGCCTCGCCCTCTTCCTTGTCCAGCTTGAAGCCTATATCCAGCGCCAGCGGCCCTACGGGCGTATTGTAGCGCAACCCAAACCCCACTCCGTGGCGAAGGCTCTCCCAGTTATAGGCGTTCTCGCTCTTGTTCCACGCCTGCCCTGCGTCCCAGAAGAGCGCGCCGCCTATGTCGCCCCTGATGGGGAAGCGCAGCTCGGCTTTCAGGTTGAGCATCATATCGCCGCCGATGACCGACCCATCGGCTGCCTTGGGGCCTATCTGGTCGCGTTCAAATCCGCGCACGGTGGTACGCCCGCCCAGAAAGAAGCGCTTGTTTACCGGCAGCTCGTTGGTGATGCCAAAGTATTCTATCAAGCCGCCGCGCGCCAGAAGGGCCAGGGTGAGTTCTTTATAGCTGGCATAGACGCTGGTAAAGCCGGTGTAGCGGCCATACTCCAGATCGGAGCCTATCTCCGAGCGCGCCCACTCTGTCCTTGCGTTGTGGTAAAAACCCCAGCGGGGGTTGAAGGGGTCGTCGCGCGTGTCGAAGATAACCAGGGGGCCGATAGCGCTCACGCGATAGGGCTCCACATCCTCGTCGGTAAGCACCGCGCCGGGATCGACTCCTGTGAGGTCGTTGTCCTCCAGGGTGTAGATGAGCGAGCCCCGTATCGAGTCGCTAAACTCGCGGTCGAGCGCCACCTGCAATGCAGTCGAGTCCAGCTTGTAGGCCTCGCGCTCTTCGCGCCGGTTCAAAAGGCTCACCCGCAGATCCATCGGGAAATCAAAAACCCAGGGCTCGCGAAAGTTCAAGGCGTACGAGCTTCCGGTGGCATCGCCGGAGAGACGCAGCGAGAGGCTTCGCCCCGTGCCCGCAATATTCGAGTGCCCAATCTCAAAAAACGCCTTGAAGCGCTCCTCGGTGCCATAGCCAAAACCGTAATCCAGATAACCCGCGTTCTGTTCGCGCACACGCACGATGATATCCTGGGTGCGGTCGGGCCAGACGCTACCCAGCGGCTCGATCTTCACCTCCTGAAAAAAGCCCAGCCTGAAGAGCTCGCGACGGCTCAGCAGTATCTTTGCAGGGTTCCACGGCTCGCCCGACTGGAAATCGAGTTCGCGCAGGATCACCTTCGTCTCGGTGGGCGCGTTGCCCGACACCACTATCGCTCCAAAGCGCTTCCGGGAGCCGCTCGTCATCTCGATGACGACGTCAACGCGCCGCCCCTCGGCTGCGGGGGTAGCCATAACCTTTACGCCGGCGTTTATGTAGCCACGTTTGGACATCTCTGCCAAGAGGTTGATCCTGGCTTTTTCCAGAGCGCCGGGGCTGGCGGGTTGCCCGAAGTTAACGGCGGCGACGGTGGCGGCGGTCTCGGCGTCGATGGCGTCGGTGTCGATGGCGATCTCTACCTTGCCGTAGTAAAACCGGGGGCCCTCCTCCAGACCGACGACCACGGTGGTGGCGCCATCGGGCATTATCAATAGCTCCTTGACCCACACCTTCGCCGTCAAAAACCCCTCGGAGACGTAGTGCTGCCGGATGCGGCCCAGATCGGCGTCGAGCACTTCGCGTTTGAAGAGGGGGTCGCCACCGAAAAAGCCGATTTGAAGCGAATCCATCACCTCTTCGACGTCGTCCACGTCCAGAGCCTGCACATGCTCGAAGATCACCGCCTCCAAATGGACACGCTTTTCAGGGGTGACCTCGAAGATGACTCGTCGCCTCTCCTCGCCCTTTTCAACGCGGGAGTTGACGCTGGCGTTCATGTAGCCCTCGTCCACCAGGGCGTCGCGCAGATCGCGCGCTGCGTGGACGAGCCAATCCTCGTCGAGCTCTTCTCCGTAGCGCGACTCCAGAAGCTCTTTTAGCTTGCTCCCCTGCCACTCCGGCGCGCCTGTCACCTCGAAGCTGGTACGCTTGCCCAGCGACAGCGGCAGGTGCAAGAGCGTGCTCCCGCTGGAGTGGTCGAAGCGTTCGCCCAGCACCCGGGCTTCGGGGTAGCCCGCAGCCCAACAGTACTGTTCAAGCTCGCGCACCCCTTCGCGCAGCCGGGGCAAAGAGGCGATGGAGCCGACCCGGAGCCCAAGTTCGTAGAGCACCTTCTCTTCGCCGAGCTTGCTGCTCTGCCCCATGTCTCCCAGAGCGGCGATGCGCGTCGGCGCACCTTCATCCACATCAAATGTTACGTTTACCCAGTTGGCTTTTTTCGACTGGCTTACTGCGGTGGTCACCTTGGCGTCGAGGTAGCCGATCTCGCGCAATCGCTCGACCATATAGTCGACATCCTGCTCAAGAAAGGGCGGGTAGGCGGGCTCGTCTACCCGGGTGTACAGGCTCACCTCGACGTCGCTCTCTTCCAGCGCGTCCAGCCCCTCCAGATCGATATTGCGGATGAGAGACACCGGCTTTACCACCAGCCTGAGGCTGACACCCATCTCTTCCTCTCGGTAGAGCACCCGCACCGTTTCGATGCCGGAGACGTGAGAGAGGAGCGACAGGCTGCGGTTTACCGTGGCTTTTGAATAGAGCTCGCCCAGGGCAGGCTTGAAGAGCGACAATATCTCATCGTCGGAGACGATGCTGGGGTTCTCCAGCGCAAGGGCCACCACCGTCGGCTGCGCAGGCACTGCCAAAGCGTCGGCAAAGACCGTGGCGGCCACCGTAAGGTGCGAGCAAAGTAGCGCCAGAAGCGTAGCTGCGTAGAAAAGTCGTCTCATCGGAAGGTCACCCTGAAGCGAATTTCGCCACCGAACGAGCCACTCTCTTGCGAGCCTTCATCGGCCCACGAGCCCAGCAGGGTGATCCCCGGCTTCAGCACATGCTCCAGGCTCACTTCCTGCGCGGCCTGGGTATCGAGGGCGGCGCTGTAGCGGGCGTAGAGTGAATCGGAGAGCGCGCGCCCCACCGTCACCCTGGGCACCGTTGTCTGGAGGGCCTCGGAATAGGAGGGATTTATGTGGAACTGATCGAACCCCAGGACGCGGTGCATCTGGTACTCCAGCTCGTCCTGAATCTGTCCGGTGAGAAAGCTGGTGGCCTCCATCGCCGTCACGCCGCTGGCCGCACCCAGGTTCTCCGAGGTGGTGCCCAGCGCCAAGAGTGCGACGATATCGGTGCTGGGCAGCGGCGGCACGCTGGAGAGGTCTACGCGCATGTCGTCAAGCGGCCCCGTGGCAGAGAGGTTGACCACGTATTGCCGCACCTGCGTCGTCGCCCGCCCGTCCACGATGGCGTTGGGGCCGACGTCGCCCAGAAATTCTATATTCGAGCGCAGCAGGCGAAAGTCGCGCCCCCTGAACTTGATCCTGCCCGACTTGACGTGGATGCTGCCCCACAGCTGCGGGTTGGGCAGATAGCCGCTGACGCGCATGTCCGAGGCGAACTCAAGCTCGGTGACGTTGTTTTCAATCCTCAAGTCTCTGTCGCCCACGATCGCCAGATCGATGTAGAGAAACTTGTCCTCCGCCTCATTCTGTCCCATCTTCTTGCCCGACTCCAGAAGGTCGAGTATCCCCGAGCGCCAGTTTATCCGCCGCGTGTAGTCAAAGCTCTTCACCCGCACCTCGCCGCGCACCTTGGCGCCCTTGAGGCCACCGGTGACGAGTGCGTCGGCGTCAAAATCATATCTGACGCCGGTCGGGTACTGGTAGGAGATGTCGCGAGCCTCGACCAGCAGGTCGAGCTTTCCGGGCCGGTAGCCGTCCAGCTCCCACCGCCCCTCTCCCCGAAGGGTTCCTTCGCCAAAAGTAGCTCCGAAGCTCTCGATGTTTAGCGCCTCGCCAGCCTTCATCGAGCCCTTGAGGGTTATATTATTAAACGCCTGGGTTAGCTCCGAGACCTTCACCGAGCCCCCCTCCACCTCAAGCGCGCCGGAGACCTCGGGAGCGTCCCAGGGCCCCTCTATCTTCAGATCGATAAAGCCGTCGCCCGAGACTGCGTCCAGGTGGGGTACGCTACGCCCCAGAATAGCGAGATCGGCGGTGGCCTTTGCGCGAAGCCCCCAGCTCTGTCCCAGCTCCAGCTCTCCCAGTATACCGACGTCGAACCCCTCGCCGCCCAGCCCCACCGAATCGAAGTT
>CAXMSR010000022.1:6321-11224 GCA_964195725.1 uncultured Kiloniellaceae bacterium
CACTCCATTTAAAAAGGAGATCTCAAGGTCCCCGAGGTTCTCTATACGGGTGGGCGCTACATCCAGCATAAGCGCAGTGATGGTGGGCTCGGCCCTCACATCGCCAGCGGTGTCTACGGTAAAGGGGATCGCGCCGCTGATCTTGCCCTTCACCTCTTCAAGCCACTCTTTTTCGGGCATCCATTTTTCCAGCGGTGCGTTCTCAAGCGTGACCTCGCCCGACACACCATCCTCGGGTGTCCACCTGGCCGCCACACTCACCCTGTCTTCCAGCCGGGCAGTGACAATTGCGACACCCTCGCGCCACTCGCCCTGCCAGGTGCCGCTCTTTTCGGGCAGCACAGTTACGGCGACCTCCGACAGCGTCCCCTCGCCCCCTATGCGCTTGAGGGTCAGCCACTCGCCCTCGCCTGTCACCAATCCGCTTACGCGCGCGCCCAGTTTGCCCTTCAGGGCGGGGGCAAAGCGCACGACGTCGAGGTCGCGCAGCAGCGCCGATACTTCCCAGGAGAGGGTCTCGGGGTTCAGATCGACCGTCAACGTCTCGATCTCTTCCGCCGTACAGGCGACGCGGCAGTTTGAGCCTTCGGAGGCGATGTTGAACTTTACCGGCCAGAGCGAAACGCCTTGTCTGAGCTCGAAATTCTCGACGACGCCGCTGCCCTCGATCTCTCTTAAGCTCGCCAGCGCCTCTTTTATGCCAAGCCCCTCCAGAGGCCACCGCGAGAGTCGCGCCACGCCGGTGGCGGTGAGGGTTGCGCGCTGGATTAGCCCCCATTTATTGAAGCGCTCAAGGGCGAGCCCCTCGGCGTTGAGAAAGACCTCGGGCCCCAGCGCGTCGTCAGGGGGGTCTCGTTGCAGCGAGAAGAGCGCGCCGCCGCCTGCGCTACCCTGCCACCAGCTCGTCGTGAATTGAAGGGCGGTCTCCCCCGAGCGCATCTTGCGCGGATAGTCGGCCAATAGCTCTACCCCGCCCAGCGCCAGCCCTTTGTAGCCGACCTCGGAGACGCCCCCCTTCCAGACAATCTTGTCCAGAGGCTGCGCGGCGTTTCGGGTATCCAGCTCAACCAGCCCTTCGCCGGTGACGGTGTTGCCGGAAAGCCCTTCCGGAACAAAACGCCGTGGGATCTCTTTAAACGGGAGGGCGCGAGCCGTTACGTTCATGATGAATTTTTCGCCCTGATTTGCGCGCGCCTCAAAACGCAGAGCGCCGTCGCTGCGCCTGCCGGAGAGCTGTGTGTATTTCTCGGCGATATCGACCTCAAGATCGACATCATCCCCCAGGTCGAACCCCTCCACAGCGCCGCTCTCTATCTTTGTCGTGATAAGGGCGGTAAGCGGCGCGCCAAAATCGCCAGCCGACACCAGCTCAATCTCGGCCTCGCCCTCCACCTCCACAGGCGGCAGCCATATCTCGTCAAGGTCAACGAGGTCGAACTCGCCCGCGCCGACGGTAAGCTCATACCCCTTGCGATCGGCCTCAAGGGTTCCGCGCCAGACGGTGTTGTAGGCGTTCATCTCAAAGGAGTCGGCGCGCCAATTGTAGAGGCCGAAGGCGCCATGGGCCACCGCCGTCTGGCCGCTTAGCCCTCGGAAAGCGCCGATGGGGCCCACTTCGAGGTTGGAGATAAAGACGTCGCCGTCGAGCACCGGGTTGCGGGCAACGCCGCCCACCCTTCCCTTTGCGCCGATGTCGCCGGCAAGCGTTACGGGGCTTTTGACGCCGAAGCTGTTTATGAACTCGACTACTTTTCCAATCCTGGCGCCCCTCCAGTCGATATCGAGGCCGACCGCGCCCTCGGAGCGCGTCACCAGCGAGCCGTCTGCCGTCAGGTGCCCCAGCGGCCCGTCGGCTACCAGGTTCTTTACGGTGAGAAGGCGAAGATCATACTCGGCTGAGGCCTTCACCTCTCCCAGCGGCTGGCCGAAGACCATGGCGTCGTCCAGCTCTACCTCGTAGCTAAACTCCAGTTCGCGATAGGGGCCGCCGAAATGCCCACGCGCCCAGCCTGAGAGGTCGAAGCCGTCGGGGAGATAGCGTTGGACGGAATCAAGAGATTTGACCCTGACGTCGGTGTCGTACTCCAGCCCCCTGGCGTAGGTGAGGCTGCCGCGCTTTATCTCTACCGCGACCGAGTCGCTGTCAAAGTAGCATCTGCCGAAGCTGATCCCCTTCGACCCCACAATCGCCTGCTCTACCGTGCCAATGGTGTCGCCCAGCGAGTACCACTCCCTGAGCTCGCCTTTGTAGACGGTGGAGACGCTAAGCCCCTTCACGAGGGCGTCTTCTATGTTGCACTCCAGCGCCATCTTCGGAAGTAGCGGGCCACGCACGGAGAACTCGCCGCTCACCGTTAGCCCCACAGGAAAATGCCGCTCTCTAAAGAGAATCCGCATCGATTCCCTAAGATCGTAATCGATCCCCCTGCCCCTGGCATCGAGCCAGAGCCCGTCGCCCCAGCCAAGGGTGCCCGTGAGCGCTTCTACCCTCCCGGCGCTGGTGTCGGCGGTGAAGTCCTTGCACCCCAGCTCGAAGCGATTGAGAGTCAGCGAAGAGGTGACGTCCACTATCTCCAGGGGGCCGAAGCGGGCGTTTTTCACGCTTAGCTCTGCCTTTAGAAGCGGCTGGGCCAAGCTCCCGCTGAACTCGCCGTCGAGGGTCAGCTCGGCACCTACGTCTTTAAATCTTTCCAGCCGCAACCCTTCGAGCCACTCGCGCGGCAGGCGCGGCACACTGAGTTCGACGTGTATGCCCGCGCCTATCTTTCGGCGCATGCTCCGCGAACCGCTGGCGCGAACCTTTAACCTCTGCGACTCCCAGTTAAGGGCGCTGATCTCAAACCCGGTGAGCTTGCGCTTGCCGAAAAAGGTGGCCCCGACGATCTCTTCTTTAGCCCCCCGCCAGCCAAGAGTTCCCCCCGTCAGCTCGCCGGAGAGTATTTTGCGCGACCACTCCACCTCAACCCCTGCGAGTTTAACCGCCAGCGAGCGCGAAGGCACGGTCAGGTCTACGGTCCCGTCTGCTATTTTAAGGCGGTGAAAAACGACGTCGGGCAGGCCCGGCAGGCCCTCTTCCCGCTCAAGGCCCAGCTCGGGCTCTTCAGATATTTTTTTGCCGAAGACGCCGCTGACTGTGGGCGAGTCGGCAGCGAGGCTGACGGTGAGGGTGCCCGAAAGCGAGCGGATGAGGTGCAATCTGAGGACAAGGTTTTCGCACTGGGCCAACCAGCGCCCCTCCGGGCCGACGGCTTTGACGCTGGAGACCGATACCCTGGGGCCCTCGGGATCAAAATCGAAGCCCTCCAACGAGAGGGCGATCCCGTCTGCCTGTGCGCGGCTAACAAGCGCGTCGCGCACAAATTCGTCAAACGCCGGGGTCTTGGAGGCCACCAGCGCCAACCCCGCCAGCGCCACAACCAGCACCAGCACGATCGCAGTTATCTTTGAAAACCTGAGCAGCTTTGCCCGCATCTATGGTCGATCCTTTTATGTCGTCTTTGCCTGGCGTCACCCTGCCGCCCAAGCGAGGATGGCAGAGTAAAAATTGACAGGCCCCCAACAGAAATTTTAGACTGAGAGCCAGCTCATTGATGGGCTATACTCTACCCCATCGCAAGCCCTGTACATTATAGCTATTATATAGATTTTCAACTACGCGGGTTCGTAAGTCAATCAACTCGGCTTGCCTATTCCAGAAAGAAGCTGCATGCGCTTCGTTGCCATCGCCACCAGCGACATCCTGATCACGTTGCTCGACCTGAAAATACACTCGCCTGCGCTCCTTATTACCAGCGACAAGCTGCTGGCAAGGCGTGCGCGCCGAAAAGGGTTTGCCACTATTGTCGGGGACTTGAGCGACGTGGCCCTCTACCGCCGCGCCAAGGTGTCTACCCGCGACAGGGTGTTGGTCTGTCTGGAGTCGCGCACTGTAACCAACAACTGCCTTGACGCGCTCTTTACAAAATGCCCTGAAGCGGCGGTTACTATGCTGACGCTTAACGAGGCCCAAAAGAGCAATCCCCACTGCTCGATAAACACACGCTGCGTCGATATAACCGTGTTTACCCGCTCGCTTCGCGCCGAGCTGGAAAAAGCCGCCGCAGTGCGTTCGGTGACGAAGTTGCGAAATATCTTCGCCGACGCCGACAGGGTTCTTCTGCTGCTTCAGGATGATCCCGACCCCGACGGCATAGCCTCGGCGATGGCGCTGCGCACCATCCTGGGACGAAACCGCGCCACCGCTCCCATCGCCTCGTACGGCACGGTAAATCGCCCCGAGAATCAGGCGATGGTCGCCCTTCTCGACGTCGAGATAAACAAGGTGACGCCAGAGGAGGTGAAGCACTACTCCCACGTAGCACTTCTGGACGTGCAGCCTTTTCACTCGCCCGACATCCCCACGCGCATCGCCGCCGTCATCGACCACCACCCCCGGCGCACCAACTACACGGCGCAGTTCAGAGATATCCGCCCGCGCTACGGAGCCACCGCGACGATCATGACCGAGTACCTTCTGGCTGCCGGAGTCACCATCTCGCAGCGGCTGGCAACCGCGCTATTGTACGGGATAAAGACCGACACCCAGCTACTGGGACGCGCTACCACCCCCATGGACGTAGAAGCCTTCGCCAACCTCTATCCGCTGGCCAACCACAGCACTCTTCGCCGCATCGACCGGCCGCAGATACCCCGTGACGACCTCGTCTCCTTCGCGGCGGCGCTGGCTGAATCCAAGTTCGAGCAAAACGCCATCTTCGCCCACCTTGGCCCACTGATGCGCGACGACGTAGTGCCCTACTTCGCCGACCTGTGTCTGGAAGTCGAGAACACCGAATGGTCGGTCGCCAGCGGCATCTGCGAAGGTCAGCTGATCATCTCCGTGCGCTCCTACGGCCAAGGGCAA
>CAXMSR010000022.1:11275-11507 GCA_964195725.1 uncultured Kiloniellaceae bacterium
TGGCGAAGTGGTAAAAGCCGCCTTCGAGCGCTACGGCAGCGCAGGCGGGCATCGCACCATGGCCAAGGGCGTAGTCCCCCTGATAAACCTCCCGGAAAATTGCCTCGACCACTCCCAGTGGATCCGCGAAGAGTTCATAGCGGCGTTAAACGCCGGGGCTGATAAATAGGCAATATGCACTATCGCGCAGCCGCCCTGGAGCTCGAAAAAGAGCACCACGGCCTACGTCAAC
>CAXMSR010000023.1:0-3884 GCA_964195725.1 uncultured Kiloniellaceae bacterium
CTACTTCGTCTGGAAAAATGTGGTAGCGGTGGCGGCGCGCGCAGAAGTGCTTGACCCCGGCGTGGACGCAGGCGATGATCTGCATCAGGAATACGGTCTGGCGCTTAAACGGGCATCGCAACAAGCTACAGACCGATTTATTCAGGCTGCACAATCAGCCTGGCGCGACCGGCACCGATGATAGCCACCTGCGCACACAGTACCGGCTGGCGTTTTAGCGCGACCATAAAGTCCAGCGCCCCCGCACGGGGCGCAAGAGGAGAATACAGATAATGCGAAGAGGTTTCGTACTTTTGATCGCCCTGACCGCACTTTCGCTGGGCGTGTCTGTAGCGGCCAACGCCGGTGAGCGGCTAAGGATGAGACCACCACCAGCACCGAGAATTCGGGGCTCCTAACAAAGCTTTTGCCCCCCTTTGAAAAAACCCACAACGTGAGCGTAGACGTTATCGCGGTGGGTACCGGAAAAGCGCTAAAGCTCGGCGAGAACGGCGACGTAGACGTGGTTTTCGTCCATGCTCGCGCAGCCGAAGACAAGTTTGTGGCCGACGGCTTCGGTGTTAGCAGGCGCGAGGTGATGCACAACGACTTTGTCATAGTCGGCCCCCCCGACGACCCGGCGGGGCTTAAAGCCGCCACCTCCAACGCCGACGCCATGAAGCGGCTGGCCCGCGGCAAGGCCTCGTTCATTTCCCGTGGAGACGATTCGGGCACCCACAAAAAAGAAAAAGCGCTGTGGAGGGCGGCAGGGGTAGAGCCCGGCGGCGGCTGGTATTCCGAATCGGGGCAGGGCATGGGCGCGGTGCTTACCATCGCCGACGAAAAAGACGGCTACGCCCTGACCGACCGGGGCACTTTTATCGCCTATGGCGACAAGGTGCGTTTGAGCATAGCCTATGAGGGCGTAGAGGAGCTATCCAACCCCTATGGGATAATAGCCGTCAACCCGGCAAAGCATCCCCACGCGAAGTTTCAGCTGGCCAAGGCGCTGATCGCCTATATCACCGGCCCCAAGGGCCAGAAGATCATCGATAACTACACCGTTAAGGGCGAACAGCTCTTCTTCCCCGACGCAATCGTAAATCCGTAGCTGGATCGACCAACGCAGCACAGGGGCGGCGCTGGCACTACGGCGTCCCCGTTTTTTAGAAAACCTTTTATCCCGCGCGACAGTTTGCAATCGTCACCTACCGCTGCATCCTTCAGAGGCAGCCCAGCGCTACCATCTGCGGTAAAGGTAGTGGACGCCGTTTCCCTACATAGAATAAAACTAAACATTCGCCTGATTTAGCCTCTGGCCACTCATGATGCCCCTGAGCATATCACGCTGAATTATGTATAGATTCGTAAGCTTTTGATATCTTTGGCATTGCATAGGATCATGTAGGGGTGTACGCTTTGAATCGAGTTTACCGGAGAAGAGCTTTGGCAGATATATTTTCGCTGAAAAGACAAACCGCGTAAACTCTTTGGCTTATCTGACGAGATGAACAATCGTCTCTGGACTATGCTGGAGAGACCGTCAGCGCCTTGGAGGGGGAAGGCCGGAACAACTACAGCGCATACGAATTCAGAAGAGCCGGGGCCAGCCGGGCAAGACTGATAAAGGTGCCACCGGAAAGATTTTATGACAGCAAATGACCTTGGCTACGACTACATGATTGACGCCGATGGGCGGGTTACAGCCACCTATTGGGCCGACTTGACCATCGACATTCTCAACGACTTGGTCAACCGGATCAAGCTATCCCCCAAAAACCCAACGATAACCTGCGGTCTCTCGGATTTCACCAGATGCAGCTCGGCTGAGCTGTCAATCGGAGAGCTTGAAGCGCATCTGGGCCACGTCAAAAAAGGGGTCCCCGATAAAGCGGTGGCGCTGCCCTGGGCCCTGGTGGCCCCGGACCCCTTTATCTTCGGGCTCTCCCGGCAGTACAGCTCTATGGCCGAGACACTAAACACACCCTACAACTACTACGTGTGCAAAACCTGCGAAGAAGCGACCGCGTGGCTGGACGCGCAAACCCGGGGAAACTGAAGCCGGGCTGCGCTTAACACAGTCCGGCTCCCTTAATGCCGACTTCAAGCCACCGCTACAGCGGCTTAAAAGGTATGCTCTTGCGCCGGGAACTCTCCCGCTTTGACCTCTTTTATATACTGCTGCGCGGCTTTTTTGATCTCGTCCGACAGCTGGGCGTAACGCTTTACGAACTTGGGCAGGAAGCGATCGAAGAGCCCCACCATGTCGTGAAGCACCAACACCTGTCCGTCGCACCCGGCCCCGGCGCCTATCCCTATGGTGGGTATTGAAATTGCCTCAGTCACGCGCTCGGCGACGGCGGCGGGCACGCACTCGATGACGATGGAGAAAGCCCCCGCCTCCTCCAGCGCCCTGGCGTCGTCCACCAGCGCGGCGGCAGCCTGGTCGGATTTACCCTGCACCTTGAAGCCGCCAAGCTCGCTGGCCGTCTGCGGGGTGAGCCCTATGTGGCCCATCACCGGAATTCCGGCGTTTACTATCGCCTCGACGGTGGCGGCCATGCGTGTACCGCCTTCCAACTTCACGCAATCTGCGCGCGCCTCTTTGATGAAGCGCCCGGCGTTTAATATCGCCTCGGCGATACACACCTGATAGGAGAGAAAGGGCATGTCGGCGACCACCAGGGCGTGGGTGGCGCCGCGGGCGACGGCGCGGGTGTGGTGCAGCATGTCCTCCATCGTCACCGGAACGGTGTCGGGGTAGCCCAGACAAACCATGCCCAGACTGTCACCCACGAGGACCGCGTCGATACCCGCCTCGTCTACGAACTTGGCGGTGGGGTAATCGTAGGCGGTGAGAACAGTTATCTTCTCGTTGCCTTTGAGTGCTTTGAATGCGGGGGGGGTGATCTTCATTGGCTCGTCTCCTGGTCACATCCGTTGCCGGTATATGCCGTTAGTGGGTTTGATAGCCGGTTTCGAGGGTCTTGATAAGCTGTGTGAGCGCCAAGTTTATCGGGGTTTCAATCCCGTGTTTTTTTCCCAGTCGCGCCACAGCGCCATTTATGTAGTCTATCTCAGTGGCCCGCCTGCGGTCTACGTCCTGGCCCATGCTGGAGCGATTCTTCCCGGTGGCACGAGCGACACTGAGCACCCAGAGCGCCAACCCTTCCGGGTCGCCCAGATAGACGCCTTCGGCCAGCGCGACCTTTGCCGTTTCACGCACCGCGCCCGAGGCCAGCTGCGCCGCCTCGTAAGTGGACTCCATCAGCGCGTTTTTAATGCCCGCCAGCGCCGTGATCGCGTTAATGCCGCAGTTGGCAGCCAATTTCTTCCACACCGAATCAGCGATGTTATCGCGCCACTGGGCCGAGACCCCCGCCTTGTTGAAGAGCTTGACGATGTCCAGGCGCTCTTTGCCACCCGGAAGATAAGGGCCGATCAGCGTATCTCCCGCCCCCCCGTGGCGCACCTCGCCCGGCGCTATCAGGGTGGCCCCCTGCGCCGTGACACCGGTGAGCACCCGCTCGGGGCCCAGCGCATGGGCCAGCTCGTCAGCCGCTCCCAAGCCGTTTTGCAGCGTCAGCACAACAGTCTCGGGGGCCAAGAGCCGGGGGATGAGCTTCGCCGCCGCCGCTGTCTGTGGCGTTTTGACCAACACCAACACCAGCTCGGCCCCCGCCGCCTCTTCCGGATTGTGGGTAGCGCAGAGCTTGAGCTCTTCAAGCCCCTCGCCCTCTCTTAAGAGCACTCCCCTTTTTTGCAAGAGCTCGGCGTACTCGCGGTCGCGCCCCAGAAGGGTAACGGGATTCCCCGCGCGCGCCAGAAACGCACCGAAAAGGCACCCCATAGCTCCGGGACCGATTATCGTTATCTTCATCAACGGGCTCCCCTCTCTCAAGAGG
>CAXMSR010000023.1:3894-4171 GCA_964195725.1 uncultured Kiloniellaceae bacterium
GGGCAACTTCTGGACAACATCCGGACAACAACCCGGCCAACATCCGGTCAACGCTTGCCCAGCCTGCGCCCGGAGGTCTCGGACGAGGGGGCGCTGACGTTGCCCGCGCTGTCCTGCGAGATTATCCGGTAGCGGTAGCGCACACCCGGCTCGACCAGGCTGTCTTTGTAGCTCATCCTCGCGCCATCGACGCGGGCCACCACTTGCCACTGCGGCAGCGCCGCCTCGGCACCCTCCCCGGCAACCACGACCATGCGCTCGATTATCAAAATCGAGT
>CAXMSR010000023.1:4244-11444 GCA_964195725.1 uncultured Kiloniellaceae bacterium
CCAGATCGCGCGGCGGCTCGGGGCTGGTCGTGTCGGTGGGGGTCACGGTAAAGTATACCGGGGGAGATTGCAGCTGCCACCCTTGCGCCGTGGTTACCACCCAACGGCCGGCGAAGCGGTAGCTTTTGCCGTTCTCAAGCCCGGTGACCACGCCCGTATGCTGCTCGTCGCCACCAGAGGAGAAGGGCAGCTGTAACACCAGCTTGCCCGCTTCGTCGTAGACCGCAAGGCCCCGGGCAGCGGTGCCTGCCAAAATCCTGTCGGGGGGTGAATAGGTAAGGTGCGCCGAGCCGTCGCCGGAGGTGGCGCTAACTTGCGGAGGGGTTATCATTCGCCAGCTGAGCCTGGAGAGTTCTGAAGGGTTGCCCTGTCGCGCTCTGTGATCCAGTGGGTAGATGCGGTAGCCGTAGGTGACGCCCGGCGAGAGGTCGGTGTCGATCCAGCGCTCTGCGGATTTGCCCTCCAGTCGCAGCTTCTCGGCGTCGAGCTCAGCCACGATGGAGGTCTTGTCCGCGCACTCGTCGCACGATTCTTGCCCCGCGCCCCAGACACTGCGCTCGACGAGGTAGCCCGTCGGCGCGGGGGCGCGCTTTCCTGCGGCGGTGGTGTAGGGGGGTTGCCAGCTGAGGATAAGGCTTTGACCTGAGCCTATGAGAACGGGCTTTCCGGGCGCAGCCAGCAGCGCGGCGTTGGGCGGTATCGGGTCACCCATGCGGCCGCAGCCGGTAACTAATATGAACAACGCCAGAGCGGCAACACCCTTAACCACGGCGCTAAAGACGGCGAAGGTACGCGCAGGCACCAGCACTCGCCCAAAGGCCGGGCTCTGGTCACTCTGCGCCGGGATGCGCTCGCGCTTGGTCATGCACGCCTTGGCCAGAGGGCGTCAAGCCGCCCTGCCGCGCTCTTGGCCTGTGCGACGACGTTCTCCGGTGCGGGGCCGCCAAGTGCTTTGCGCGCAGCCAGGCTTGCCTCGGGCCGAAGGATCTCGAAGACGTCCTCTTCTATGGCGTCGTTAAAGCCCTTTAGCGTCTCAAGGTCGAGCTCTTCGAGTGTTAGCCCCGCCTCTTCGCAGTGCGCAACGGCGCTGCCCACTATTTCGTGAGCGACGCGGAAGGGGACGTCTTTCTTTGCAAGATAGTCGGCCAGATCGGTGGCGGTGATAAACCCCTCGACCAGGGCGCGCCGGGTGCGCTCGGGGCGGATGGTGAGCGAACGCACCATCTCCACCGTTATGGCGAGACTGCCCTTTATCGTGTCGAGCGAATCAAAGAGCGGCTCTTTGTCCTCCTGCATGTCCTTGTTGTAGGCGAGCGGCAGGGATTTAAGGGTGGTGAGAAGCCCCAGCAGGTTGCCGTGAACGCGCCCCACCTTGCCGCGAAGGAGCTCGGGCACGTCGGGGTTCTTTTTCTGCGGCATGATCGACGAGCCGGTGCAAAAGCCGTCGGAGAGGGTGATGAAGCCAAACTCTTTGGAAGACCAGTTGACGAGCTCTTCCGACAAGCGCGACAGGTGCGTCATTATCACCGAGGCGTTAAAGAGGAATTCCAGCGCGAAGTCGCGATCCGAGACGGCGTCGAGGCTATTCTGGCAGACCCCGTTCATCCCCAGCTCGGCGGCGGTCATCTCGCGATCAAGCGGGTAGGGTGTGCCCGCCAGCGCCGCCGCGCCCAGAGGCGATCGTTTGGTGCGCCGTAGCGTATCGATCATGCGCTCCATATCGCGCGAGAACATCTCGAAGTAGGCCAGCCAGTGGTGTCCGAAGCTCACCGGCTGGGCGCGCTGAAGGTGCGTGTAGCCGGGAAGCAGCGCTTCGGATTCATTTAGCGCCCGCTCGGCGAAGACCTCGCACAGCCCGCGCAGAAGGTCGAGCACTTCGCCCGTTTCGTCAGCCAGATAGAGGCGGATGTCGAGCGCCACCTGATCGTTTCGGCTGCGGCCCGTGTGGAGCTTGCCCCCCACGCTCCCCACCCGGTCGGTGAGGAGTTTTTCCACGTTCATGTGGATGTCTTCGAGCGCCTCGCTGAACTTGAAGGTGCCACTCTCAATTTCGCGCTCGACCTGCTCCAGGCCGTCCACCAGGGTGGCCGCCTCGTCGGTGGTGATGATCCCCACCTTGGCGAGCATGCGCGCGTGAGCTTTTGAGCCGCGAATGTCCTGCTTGTACATGCGCTTGTCGAAGGTGATGGAGGCGGTAAAGGTCTCTACGATCTTTAGCGTCTCTTCTCTAAACCTCCCACCCCAGGGCTTCGTCGTCATAAGTGGTGCTCCTCCAAAAGGAAGTTATTTACCGAGGGTCTTTCTAAGGCGCAGACGCAGGGCGTTGAGCTTGATGAACCCCTCGGCGTCGGCCTGATTGTAGACGTCGTCCGCCTCGAAGGTGGCGGTGTCTTCATCATACAGGCTGTTGGGGGATTTGCGCCCGACGATGTCCACGTTGCCCTTGTAGAGCTTCAAACGCACGGTGCCGTTAACCACCTGCTGGATGTCGTCCATCATCCCCTGGAGCGCCTCGCGCTCGGGGGCGAACCAGAAGCCGTTGTAGACGAGTGTCGCGTAGCGCGGCACGAGCGAATCGCGCAGGTTGACCACTTCGCGATCCAACGTGAGGGACTCGACCGCCATGTGCGCCTCGCGAAGGATCGTGCCGCCGGGGGTCTCGTAGACGCCACGGCTCTTCATGCCGACGAAGCGGTTCTCGACGATGTCGATGCGGCCCACGCCGTTGTCGCCGCCCAATTTGTTGAGCTTGCGCAAGAGGTTGGCGGGGCTGAGTTTTTCGCCGTCAATGGCAATGGGCGTGCCCTTCTCGAACTCGATCTCCACATAGGTGGGGGTGTCGGGCGCGGCCTCGGGGCTGACCGAGAGGACGAACATGTCTTCGGTCGGCTCGGTCCACGGGTCTTCCAGAATGCCGCCCTCAAAGGAGATGTGCAAGAGGTTGCGGTCACTGGAGTAGGGCTTTTTTTTCGTCACCGGCACGGGGATGCCGAATTTTTTGGCGTAAGCGATAAGCGACTCGCGCGAGTTCAGGTCCCACTCGCGCCAGGGGGCGATGATCTTGATGTCGGGCGAGAGCGCGTAGGCGGTCAGCTCGAAGCGCACCTGATCGTTGCCCTTGCCGGTGGCCCCGTGGCTGATGGCGTCGGCGCCCTCGGCCTCGGCTATCTCTACCATGCGCTTGCCGATGAGGGGGCGCGCGATGGAGGTGCCAAGGAGATATGAGGACTCGTAGATCGCTCCGGCGCGGAACATCGGGAAGACGTAATCCGCCACAAACTCTTCGCAGAGGTCTTCGATGTAGATCTTCGAAGCGCCCGTTTCTTTGGCCTTCTGATCCAGCCCGGCCAGCTCTTCTTCCTGACCCAGGTCGGCGGCGAAGCAGATGACTTCGCAGCCGTACTCTTCGATGAGCCAACGCACTATTATCGAGGTGTCAAGCCCGCCGGAATAGGCGAGCACTACTTTGTTTACCTTGGGCTTACTCATTGATACCGCTCCTGCTAAATAGATATGTGGACGGGGTCGCTCCCGGCCAAATTGACGTTTTTATACTGTCGCAACGTAATAGTTATCGTACCGCTAACGGTTTAACCGGCCTTAACCGCCTTAACCGACAACCAGTTTAACAAGAATCGCCTTCTGGGCGTGAAGCCTGTTTTCAGCCTCGTCCCACACGGCGGACTGCGCCCCCTCCAGCACCTCTTCCGAGACCTCTTCGCCCCGGTGCGCCGGGAGGCAGTGGAGAAAGATCGCGTCGGGGCTGGCCGCGCTCATCACGCTCGCGTCCACGGTGTAGCCTGCGAACGCCTTTTCGCGAATCTTCTGCTCCTCTTCCTGACCCATCGACGCCCACACGTCGGTGGTCACCACATGCGCCCCTGCGGCCGCCTGTAGGGGATCGGACATTATCTCGACCACGGTGCCGGCTTTAAGCGCAATCTCCACAACCTCAGGGTCGGGCAGATACCCCTCGGGGGCGGCTATGCGCAGCTCGAAGCCGAAGACCTGCGCCGCCAGTATCCACGAGTGCGCCATGTTGTTGCCGTCGCCTATCCACGCCACGACGAGGCCGTCTATGTTGCCCCGCCGCTCGGAGATCGTCAACAGATCGGCCATCAGCTGGCAGGGGTGCACCAGATCGGTGAGGCCGTTGATTATCGGCACCGACGACCAGCGCGCAAGCTCTTCGACTTTTTCGTGCTCGTAGGTTCGCACCATCACCGCGTCAACGTAGCGCGACAGCACCCGCGCGGTGTCCTTTAGCGGCTCGCCGCGCCCGATCTGCGTCCCCTCGGGCGAAAGCATCACCGCGTGGCCGCCGAGCTGGGTCATGCCCACCTCAAAAGAGACGCGGGTGCGCGTCGAGCTCTTCTCGAAGACCATGGCCAGCGATTTACCCTCCAGGATGGGGTGGGCTACGCCCGCCGCCTGCTTGGCCTTGAGTTCCTTGGCGAGCTCGATCGTGTCGATCAGTTCCTCGCGCGTCCAGTCGGTGAGTCTCAGTAGATGTTTCGGCATTTCCTATTCCTTTAATATCTCTTCGAGCGCCGCCACGAGGGCGTCGATCTCGGTTTGTTCAACGGTAAGCGGCGGCGCAAAACGCAGAACGCCTACGCCTGCGGTTCCCGTGAGGAAGCCGCGCTCCATCAATTTATTTACAACCGCCAGCGGGTCCAACCCGTCAGCCAGAACGAGGCCGATGAGGAGCCCGCGTCCGCGTACTTCCTTGATAACGTCGAACTTCGCCGCCAGCGCGCCCAGCTTGTCGGCGAAGTAGCTTCCGATAGTTTTAGTACGCTCGATTAAGCCCTCTTCCACCAAAGTCTCCACCGTCGCCAGCGCGGCGGCGGTGCAGAGCGGGTTGCCCCCGAAGGTGGAGGCGTGGGTGCCGGGTCCGAAGCTGGCGGCCACCGTATCGGTGGCCAGGCACGCGCCGATCGCCACGCCGCCCCCCAGCCCCTTGGCCATGGTGGCCACATCAGGGGCGACGCCATCGCGTTCGCAAGCGAGAAAATAGCCGGTGCGCCCAGCACCCGTCTGCACCTCGTCGAAGATAAGCAGCGCGCCGCGCTCGTCGCACAGTTCGCGCACCTTCTTCAGGTACCCGTCGGTGGGCACGCGCACGCCGCCCTCGCCCTGGATCGGCTCCAGAAGCACGGCTGCGGTAGTGTCGTCCACCACCGCTTCCAGTGCTGCGATGTTGTCGTACTCCACCAATTCAAACCCCTCGGGCAGCGGATCGAAGCCGATCTTCACCTTCTGCTGCCCGGTGGCGGTCAGCGTCGCCAAGGTGCGCCCGTGAAAGCTCATGGTGGCGCTCACTATCGTCGTGCGCTTTGCGTCGTCCCGGTCGGCGTGGTACTTGCGCGCGAGCTTTATGGCACCCTCGTTGGCCTCGGCACCGGAGTTGCCAAAAAACACCCGGTCGGCAAAGGTAAGCTCGGTGAGGAGCTTCGCCAGCTTCGCCTGGGGGAGGATGTGGTAGAGGTTGGAGACGTGCAAAAGCGTCTCGGCCTGTTTCTGTATAGCTTCAGTCACCGCCGGGTGGCAGTGGCCGAGGCAGTTGACCGCGATCCCCGCCAGAAAGTCGATGTACTGGATGCCGTCGGCGTCCCACACGCGGGTGCCCTGCCCCCTGACCAGCGCGAGGGGGAAGCGCCCGTAGGTGTTCATCACCGACGAGGAGGAGAGCTCTATGATTTCCTTGTTATTCACTTTTTATTCCCTGTTGTTCTCTGATGTACGCCTTAACCTACTATTTCAGTGCCGATGCCGCCGGTGGTGAAGATCTCCAGGAGCACTGCGTGCTCTATGCGGCCATCGATGATGTGGACCTTTTTGACCCCGTCGTCCAGCGCATCGAGCGCGCAGCGCACCTTGGGGATCATGCCGCCCTTGATCACCCCCTTCTCGATGAGCGCGGGGACTTCGTCGCGGGTCAGCGTGGGGATGAGGTTGCCCTTGTCGTCGAGGATGCCCCGGACATCGGTCATCAGCACCAATTTTTCCGCCGCCAGCGCGCCGGAGACTTTTCCCGCGACGAGGTCGGCGTTGATGTTCATCGTCTCGCCCTTCGCCCCCACGCCCACCGGGGCGATGACGGGGATAAAACCGCCCGAGTCGAGCGATTTGATGACAGAGGGGTCGATCTTGTCCACCTCGCCCACGGCCCCGATGTCGATGATCTCGGGCGGAAGGTTATCGCCCAGTTTCTTTTTGATCATCATCTTTTTAGCGCGGATGAGGCCGCCGTCCTTGCCGGAGAGCCCCACCGCTTTGCCGCCGTGGAGCTGGATGAGGTTGACGATCTCTTTGTTGACCTTGCCCACCAGCACCATCTCGACCACGTCCATGGTGGACTGGTCGGTGACGCGCATCCCCTCGATAAACGAGGAGGTGATCTGCATCTGCTCCATCACTTTGTTGATCTGGGGGCCGCCGCCGTGGACGATGACCGGGTCGATGCCGATGCATTTTAGCATCACCACGTCGCGGGCGAAGCCCTCTTTCAAGTGCTCTTCCACCATGGCGTGGCCGCCGTATTTGATGACCGCCACCTTGCCCGCGAATTCGCGGATGTAGGGCAGCGCCTCCATCAACACCTGGGCTTTTTCGATTATCTTTTCCACTCTCTTCAGCCCCCTTAAAGGATGTATTGCGAAACGTCGGCGTCGGCCACGACGTCGGCCAGCCGTTCGCGCACGAAGGCGCGGTCGACGGTGACGCTGGTGTCGCCCATGTCGGGGGCGGCAAAGCTCAGCTCTTCGAGCACCTTCTCCATTATCGTGTGCAGCCGCCGCGCGCCGATGTTCTCGGAGCGATCGTTCACCTGCACCGCCATGTCGGCCAGCTCTTCTATGCCGTCGGCGGTGTAGGTCAGCTTCACCCCTTCGGTAGCCAATAGCTCGCGGTACTGGATCGTCAGCGCGTTCTGCGGCTCGGTGAGGATGCGCACAAATTCGTCGCGCCCCAGCGCCTGTAGCTCGACCCGTATGGGGAAGCGCCCCTGGAGCTCGGGGATGAGGTCGGAGGGCTTGGTCATGTGAAACGCCCCCGCCGCGATGAAGAGGATGTGGTCGGTGTTGACCACGCCATACTTCGTGTTGACCGCCGACCCCTCGACTATCGGCAGGATATCGCGCTGGACTCCTTCGCGCGAGACGTCGGGGCCGCCCTGGCCGCCGCCGGAACGCGACG
>CAXMSR010000024.1:0-3907 GCA_964195725.1 uncultured Kiloniellaceae bacterium
GGTAAAGTCGGCGTATGCCTGGTCTAGAAGCTCTTGAGATATTGACCAAAATGGCTTTCGCAACGTCTCCCCTTTAGGTGTCAAACATACAAACCAAGAACGCCCATCATTTGGGTTTTGTCGGCGCTTTACGTGCCCTAATTTTTCAAGCCGACCCACAAGGGTAGTAACCGTCGATTTGTCGCGCTGTGTCGCCTCGGCCAGTTGCATCATCGTGCGATCGCCATGGTTGAACAACTGGGCCAATATCGCCCCATACGAAGGGTCAATCTTAGCAAAGCCTCCAGCTCGGAGCTTGTCCTTCAGTACGTTGTTGGCTTTGCCGCGAAGGGTGGCTGCAAGCGAAATAACTTTCTGAGTGGGCATAAAATGTAATATAGTTGGACGTCCCACTAAAATCAAGAGATTATTTTTCTCTTTCAAAAACCTCTTTTGGACTTTTGCAACACTTTTGAGTCGGCAGTGAAAATAGGGCTGTTTTCGAAAAGCCAGTTGCCCGCTCAAGTCGTGACGAGGCAACCGTGAGTGTCAGATCACACCCTTCTTTTTACGGTTTATGTTTATGGCTATATCCATGTCCGTATGCTGCGCCGTGAAGCGGGCGCGGCGGCGGCTCCCCCACTCTTTAATCCTCTCGTTCGTCCGCCTGTTCTACACTGGCCTCACCACCTGCGCCAGCCTCGTCGCCCGCCTCTTCACACCTCAGGGCCGCGCCGCGCACCAGCGCGAGGGTGAAAAAGACCACGACGGCGGCCAGGGCCATGGCGGCCAGATAACCGCCAAGGGGTATGCCGGGGGAGAGCACTCGCTCCAGCAGCCAGGACATGAGGCCAAGCCCGCCCACCGAGAGCGCGAGGTGCGGCAGCGTCCACACGAAGGTGGCGCGGGCGTTTGCGAGGGTGTTTAGCCCCAGCAGCGCCAATACTGTGCCGGAGGGGGATGGGGCCTCTTCGGTCATGACATTTATTCCTCGCAGATCAGGTTAAGCGGCTGGCTATATAATATCGTTACTCAAAACAGCGAGCTTGGGGGCATCGGGCATCGAAAGGTCCAGTATCTCCATCTCTTCGGTCTCCACCAGCGGAGAGAGGGCGTCGAATTCGCCCTCGGAGAGCACGCGGGCCTTCCTGCCGTCGGAGAGCTCAATACCCCTGCCGGGCTTGACCACTTCGAGCATCCTCGCCAGCACTGAAACAAAAATGCCGTGCACACGCCCGTCCAAAACCTCTTTGATGAGGATCGTCAACGCCTCGGGGTTGGTGCGCGGGTCTTGGTAGGAGCGGCTGGTGCGCAGCGCGTCGTAGGTGTCGGCCACCGCCACCAGGAGTGCCGCCGGGTGCGGGGTCTTTTTTACCGGCAGCGTGGGATAACCGGTGCAGTCGGCGCGCATGTGGTGCTCGAAGGCGATCACCGCCGCCAGGGGCGGATGGGCATCAGAGCCCGACAGTATCAGCGCGGCCCCCTCTACGGGGTGGCGATCCATCTTGGCGCGCTCTTCGGGAGTGAACCGCCCCGGCTTGTTGATTAGCTCGGCCGACACGCTCTGCTTGCCCAGATCGTGGCACATGGCCCCCATGGCGATCTCTTCGCTGAGCATGTCTTCAACTTCCATCGTCCGCACAATGGCCAGCGATAGGATCGAGACGTTTAACGCATGGGTAAAGGTGTACTCGTCGTGGTCTTTTAGCCCCTTCATCGGCCCGAAGAGATCGTCGCCCGACATCATGAACTCGCCCATCATCCGCACTACATCGTGGGCGCGCAGCCAGGAACCCCGCTTGCCGCTGTGCAGATCAACAATGAGCTCTTGCATCTGGGGCACCATCACAAGATAACCCGCCCCTTCAATCGCCTGCCGGTTGGCGTCATCGTCGTCGTCAAGCTGGAGCTGCCCGGCTGAAAAATCCAGTAGCTTGAGCGGACCCCTCTCTTTATGTTTGATGGCGTCGAGCACCGTCAAGAGCCCACGCTCATCCAGGGTGGGCTCGAACCTCAGGCTCTCCCAGCCCATCTCGGCGAAGACCTCGAAGAGCTTTTGCACCGGCTGCGGCACCGAATCAACTACACGGTCTTCCAGTACTATCTCGTCACCCACCTTTGTAAGGCGCACCGGCGTGCCCAGCTCGTGCAGGGTCTTGACGGCGCGCTCGGCGGCGGCGCGCACGTAGTCATTGCTGCCGGGGTACATGCGGTGCGACTGGAAAAGCCGCGCCAGATCGAGGCAGAAATGTTCCGGCGTCAATTGCCGGGTGGGCTTGCTCATACGCCCCCCATTCTATCGACCAGCTCGTTGGCCATGTTGCGCTCGGCGAGCGGCCGATCGGTTCTGAGCGAGTATTGCGCCAGATCGCGCCTGCCCTGCGGCCCCAGAAAGGCGAGGCTTCGCAACACCTCTTTTCGTATTTTGGAGTTTTCATTGTCGAGGAGCGATTTTAAGTAGGGCAGCGCGCGCGTGTCTCTCAAGCGCCCCAGGACAATCGCGAGGTTGCGCACGAGATACCACTTGCCGGTTCTCGCTTTCCTGATGAGTCTGGGCACGATGCCGGTGCTCAGGTTACACAGGATGTCCACGAGGAAACGGCGCACCGACATATTCTCGTCCTCTGCCAGGGATTTCAGTATCGATTCGAGCGCGTCGGTCTCATGGCGGCGGGCAAAGGAGACGATGGAGAGTTTTGTGTCCTGCGAGTAGTCTTTGACCCCGGCGAGGATATCGCTAAAGACTACGTTATAGACCTCGGTGTGGCCCTTTACAAAGTCGGTCGCCGTCACGTCCATCATCTCGATCAGTTCAAGCTTGCCGATGTTGTCCAGCTCGTCAAACCGCTCGTCGATACGCTTGTCGAGGAGGATGTCGGCGTCCTTTATGGACTCGCGCACCATACAGGCGTAGATGCGGTCGATATGCGCCTGGGGGTCTTCAAAAAAACCGAAGGCCACCCCGCGCTCTCCGGCGGTGGAGAGCCTCGACGCCATGCGGTCAAGGGTCTCGCGGTACCCCTCGCCCATGTACTTGTCTTCGTCCATGTTCAGAAGGTAGGACTCCAGCCACTGCCATATCTCGCCGGAGAACCCCATCTTCTCGCCTTCGCCGCCCCACTCGCGGACGAGCCCCACCAACCCCGGCAGCGCGTCGGGCGCGATGAAGCGCTTGGCGAACTCGGAGATGCGCTCCTCCTTGGCGCCGCCCAACGAGGCGAGCCCGGCCAGCATCGAGGCCAGCTTGTCGCCCTCCACATGGCTCATCAACGCCTTCAAGGCCTTGTCGGTGGGAGTGGGCTGGCTCATCAACACGTCTACCAGACGCGACATCTCACTGACGGAGAGGCTTTGACCCAGCTCGGAGAGGTTGTTGCCGATCGTCGCCCTCTTGGTGTCGGACACGCTAAGGAGCGCTCGCTCAAGCATCGAGCCCAGGCCGACCATGAGCTCAAGAAACTCTTCTCTCGTCTTCGGATCGCCAGAGAAGGCGTCCCGCCAAAAGTCCTCTGTGCCAAGAGCGCGTCCCAAGGATTTGGGGTTGCCCGCGACCTCTTGCAGCCAGCGCCAGATCCGCTTTTTGCGCTCGTCTACATCACGGGGGGTAGGCAAATTCTCGTCGGTGCTGATTCGGCTGTGGAGTGCTTCGAGGTCCAACGGAAGGATGGAGATATGTTCGACGTTACGTTCTTCGAGGTGGCGGACTATCTCTTCACCCAGCAGCTCCTTGTCGGAGAGGACGCGGGCGAACTCGTAGACTTCGCGCTCGTTGACGTCTTCTTGCCAGGTGATACGGGCGACGTTTCGGTGATATAGCTGGCGGGCGAGCACTTCAAGCCTGGTTTCGCGCCCGCCAAAGAACTGACCGCCGACGATCAGCTCCGAGCCGGTGACGCCCACCGACAAGCCCTCTTCGCCGTAGCCTTCG
>CAXMSR010000024.1:3917-11134 GCA_964195725.1 uncultured Kiloniellaceae bacterium
CGGCCCACTTGGCCAAGCGCTTCACCATCGCAGTCAGCTGCGGGTGCCCATCGGGATAGATGCCCACGACCCGCGTCAACAGCAGAAGGTCGCGCGCCATCTCTTCCAGCTCGGCCCTGAGAACAGCCAGTTCTTTTTCTCTTTGCATCTACCGACCTTCCCCCCGATTGCTGTCGTTAACTCTTCAATTCACTTTACCGTCGCAGAGGGTTTAGAACTCGCCACGCCCCTCAAAGGCGCGCCCCAGGGTCAGGGCGTCGGCGTATTCGAGCTCGCCCCCTATCGGCACCCCTCTGGCGATGCGGGTAACCTCTACGCCCAGAGGCACCAGCTCGCGCTTCACGTAGAGCGCGGTGGCTTCGCCCTCGACATCGGGGTTGGTGGCGAGGATCACCTCTTTGACCTCGCCGCCCTTCACGCGCGCCACCAGCCGCCCCACCGTCAGGTCATCGGGCCCCACGGCGTCCACCGGAGAGAGCTTGCCTCCCAGCACATGGTAGAGGCCGAAGTAGGTGCGCGTATTTTCAATGGCCATTAAGCCGGCCTGATCTTCCACCACGCAGATGATCGAGCGGTCGCGGCGGTGCGACGAGCAAACTCCGCAGATCTCTTGCTCGGTCATCTGGTAGCATTCGCCGCACGGGCGTATGCGCCGCTTTACCTCTACCAGGGCATGGGCCAGCGCCTCGGCCCGCTCGGTTGGTGTTCCCAGAACGTGCAGCGCAAGGCGCATCGCCGTCTTTTCACCGATTCCCGGCAATTTTCTAAATTCTCTTATGAGGTTGCGTATCGGTCCAGCTATCATATTATCGCTTTTACGTTTATGGGTCTATTTTCCCCGGTCGATTTCAATGCCTATAAGTTACAATAGGCCGACCCTTTGGAAAAGGATTGATATTAAAATATGACTGTTTCAGGAAAATCTACCGAAACGCCGCTGCTGCGGATAATCGTTGAAGAGATCGAGCGGCTCGGGCCGATGGAGTTTCGCCGGTTTATGGAGCTCGCGCTCTACCACCCCGAGCACGGCTACTACTCAAGCGGAAAGGTGCGCATCGGTGCTGAAAACGCCGACTTTGTCACCGCCCCCCATGTGACCCGGCTCTTTGGCCGGTGCATGGCCCGGCTTGTCGCCATGGCCGACCGTGCGCTGGGCGAGCCCGCCACCTTCACCCTGGTAGAGGGGGGCCCCGGCGAGGGAGTGCTGGCGCGTGACATTCTTGATGCGCTGGCCGCCTCCGAGCCCGGACTCTACCGGCGGCTGGTCTATGTACCCGAAGAGGTGAGCCCTGCCCTGGCCGCGCGCCAGATCAAAATACTGGCAGCCCACGCCGACAAGCTCGGCGTTATAGGCGCGGACGGGTTTTGCGGGCTCCACCTGTCCAACGAACTTCTGGACGCGATGCCCGTTCACTGGGTGCGGGCCGTGGGCGGCGAAACCTCTCTCGTCTGCGCCGATGCCGGGCCGGAGGGGTTAATCCGCACGACGAAGGGGATCGAAGACGAGCAGGTGCGGCTGGAAGCGGCGCGCATCGCTTCACTGCATCCCGCGCAAGAGTTCCACTTCGAGATCAACCCGGCGGCGGCGGGGTGGCTGGCTTCGGTCGCCCAAAGATGCACGCGCGGCTTTATCGTAACGATCGACTACGGAGATTTGGAAACGCGCCTTTTCGGGCCGCAACGCCCCGAGGGCTCGGTGCGGGGGTTTACTGAGGGCGGCTTTGCCGAGTCGCTCTTCGAGCGCCCCGGCGAGCTGGACATCACCGCCTCGGTGAACTTCTCGGTGCTCTTTGAGGCCGCAGCGAGGCTTGGCCTGGACACCTTGGCGCTGATGAGCCAGCGCGATCTTCTTTTCGCGACGGGTATCGCGACCGAGATCAAGCGCGAAGAAGCACGCGCTGCCGACGAGGCGGAGCTAATGGCGGTGCGCCAAGAGCTGTGGCCGCTCCTCTTTGACGGCACGGGGATGGGGGCGGCGTTTAAGGCGCTGATTGCAGGGGTGGGGATAGAGGCGAGCGCGCTTGGGCTAGATCCCGAAGGGGCGGTAAAGGGGCTACAGTTCTAATCGCGCAGACAACCGTAGCTACGAGGAGCTCTCTATAACCAGATACCCGGCTTCTATGCCCACAGCCAAGATGAACTCGGCGGCGTTTATGGAGAAACGCTCCTGGCTTAGGGGGCTGTCGGAGACGTCGAAGCGTATCCGCCCCTCGGGCCAGCTGAGGATGTCGAAGATCACAGCCTTGAAGTGAACGGTCAGGGCGGCTTCGACCTCTTCGGGGGTTACGCCCATGTCCTCGCAGATTATCGCTCCGAGTTTGCGCCTGCTCCCCTCGCTTCGCTGCACCCCAAGGGCCGCCTGAAGGCTGTCGCGACTCAGAATGCCCTGCTCGACCAGAACATCGCCTACCCGCACGGAGAAGAGGTTGGACTCGGCACGGACGAGCTTGCCCATCTCGAAAAACAGGCGTCCGACTCCCTTTCTGCTTCTGACGTTGAGAATTCCATTTTTACGACTTATATCGATTACCTGCAATAGATCCGCAAGCTCACCGTAGCTGAGTTTTCCCTCTAGCGGCATGTTTTCCCTTGCTGCCGTTCAGATACCGTAACAGGCGATGCTCAATGCACCGCTGAGCGGGGCTGGTTTTGCCCGGCTCAGCCCTGAGAGGTATCGTAACGGTGAAACTTCATGGTAAAGGTTCCCCTGCCCTGGGTTAGCGAACGAATATCGGTCGAGTAGCCAAAGAGGCTGCGAAGTGCGGCGACGGCGGTGATTTCGCACACCCCGTGCGCCGACTCTACGCCCTGCACCTCGCCCCGGCGGGCGTTCATGTCGCCGATGGCGTCGCCCATATTTTCGTCGGGCACGGTGATCTTTAGCTCCATCACCGGCTCTAGTTTGACGGGATCGGCGCTGGCTTGCGCTGCGCGCATCGCCTGGCTGACCGCCACCTTCACCGCCATCTCGCTAATCGAGGCCTCTTCGCCCTCAAGCCGATCGACACGGATCGAGACGTCCTCGACCTGGTAGCCCATGGGGCCGCCGTGGAGCCCTTCGGGAACGCCTCCGCTGACGATATCGGCGAACTGCGGCCAGTTCTCGGCTATCTCGGGGGCTACCGCTACGTCGCACCCCTCGCCGCGCTGGGCTGGCGAGACGGTGACGGTGGCCGAGGCCGCGTGGCGCTTGTCGCCCAGCACACGGTCGAACCCGGCGCTGGCGGTGGATTTCTTGTTGACCGATTCCTTGTAGACCACTTGAGGATTGCCGGTGGTCACGCCCAGGTTGAACTCCGTCTCCACTCTGTTAACCAGCACCTCAAGGTGAAGCTCGCCCATGCCGGAGATGATCGTCTGGCCGGTGTCTTCGCTGACCGATACGTGAAAGGTGGGGTCCTCTTCCTGCAACCGCTCGAAGACCTCCAGCATTTTGTCTTCGTCCTGGGTCATCTTGGGCTCGACCGCCATGTTTATCACCGGCTCGGCAAAATCGATCCGCTCCAGCAGCAGCGGGTTTTCAGCGTTGCAAAGCGTGTCGCCGGTGGTGGTCCACTTTAACCCGGTAAGCGCCAGGATGTCGCCCGCGCGGGCCTCGTCCACCCGCTCTTTTTTGTCGGCGTGCACACTTATTATCGCCGCAGGCTTCTCGACCTTGTCGCGGGTAGCGTTTTGCAGCCGCCCGCCTTTGTAGGTGCCGGAGTAGACGCGAATGTAGACCAGTTTTCGTCCCTGCTCCTGCTGAACCTTGAAGGCCAGCGCCGAAAAGGGCGCTTTGGGGTCGGGCTTTCGCCGCTCGGGTTCCTGGGTCTTGGGGTGTACGCCCTCTACGGGAGGAATCTCGCCGGGGCTGGGCAGGTAATCGACGATCGCGTCGAGCACGAGCTGCACGCCCTTGTTTTTGAGCGCGGTGCCACAAAGGGTTGGGGATATTTCGCCCTTGATCGTCTGCTTGCGAATAGTCGCCGGGATCAGCTTGAGCTCGGGCCACTTGCCTTCGAGAAAGTCGTCGGCTATCTCGTCGCTGAACTCGGAGAGCGCCTCCAGAAGCTGCTCGCGCCCCACTTCCAGAAGCTCCTGCTCCGCTTCGGTGACGGGTGTTCGCAGTATCTCGGCCCCAAGGGTGTTCTCGGCATAGCGCACCACATCGCCCTCCAGCAGATCGATCACGCCCTCGAACGCGGACTCGGCACCCAGCGGCACCACCAGCGGCAGGGGGCGGCCATGGAGCTTGTCGCCCAGCGAGGCGTAGGCCTTATTGAAATCGGCCCCGATGCGGTCCATCTTGTTGACAAAGCAGACCACCGGCACCTGATAGCGTTTGGCCTGGCGCCAGATCGTCTCGGTCTGGGGCTGCACGCCCGCCACGGCGTCGAGCACCAGCACCACGCCGTCGAGCACGCGCAGGCTGCGCTCTACCTCTACGGTGAAGTCCACATGTCCGGGGGTGTCGATCAGGTGCAGCTCGTACCCGTCCCACTCTACGCGGGTGGTGGCGGCGGTTATGGTTATGCCGCGCTCCTGCTCCTGCTTCATCCAGTCCATCACCGCCGCGCCGTCGTGTACTTCGCCGATCCGGTGGATGCGGCCGGTGTAGTACAACACGCGCTCGGTTATGGTGGTCTTGCCCGCGTCGATGTGGGCGAAGATCCCGAAATTTCTTATCTTGTCCATCGCTACTGCTGCCATCTTTACTCTGTTCCTTTTTTTATTTTACTGCTTCAATGTCGATGAGGTCGGGTCTGGGCTTCATGGGCTCGGAGATGCGCACATGCCCGGCCAGGGTCTCGCGCACTTCGCCGCCCACCAGTATCTGCACCGAGTTGACCTCGTCGACGTTTTCGCAAATGGTGTGTATAAGGGCAAATACACTTAACAGCTCGCCCCCGGCCCCGTAGGAGCGCAGTTCATCGAGCGTCGGCTCGAAATCGATCATCACCAGCCCGCCCGGCCCCATGTATACCTTCCGTATCTTCGTGCCCTCGGGCAACACCGGCGCGGCATTGGCGCTGCCCGGGCCGTCCACCAACAGGCGGACCAGCTTGTCCACGCGGGCCACGACATCAATTTCAGGCTTCATCCCACGCTTTTCCGCCACCAGCTTGGTCCACTGGGGATGGGCAAAATACAGCGTGACGGTGGTCTCTTCCGAGGCTGATACGGCCTCTTTTATCTTCTGCGCCACCATCTCCAGATCGACGTTGCCCTGTTGGTAGTACCAGTAGCCACCGCCGGAGAGCGCCGCCAGCACCACGAACATCAGCACCAGCCGTCCAAAGCAGCCGCCCGAGGCGCGGGTGCGCTTCTTCGCTCTTTTTCGCGGGCTCGCCGCTGCGGTAGAACGCTTCTTTGCCATAACTACACTCTCTCCAAAAAAACTCCGGCGGGGCCGCTGCACCCATAACGCGGGTGCAAGCGTTGGGGGGGGGCTTTTGACAACCCTGTGCCACCAGCGCCGCCGCCAACAAAGTAAGACAGGATACCACAGCACAGGGGGTCGGTTTAACTTCCTTTTTGGCGATCTTTAGCGATGCCCCGGCGAACTGCCCCCCCCCCGGTTTCCCCTCTCCTGCGCCCTCGCTGCCAAAGGGCCAACCGACGACGGGCTCCATTGCCGATTGCGCAATCGGCCGTTAAGGCATAATATTTGGCCGCTGGACACCTACCCACTCAAAGTCGAAACGACGGATAACGATGACAGCTAAAAACGAAGGCCTGCTCTTCGAGCGCCTGATGGAGATAGTCGCGATACTTCGCGCCACCGACGGCTGCCCCTGGGACAAGGAGCAGACCCCCAAATCCATCGTCCCCTACCTCATCGAAGAGACCCACGAAGTGGTCGAAGCGATCGAGCAGGACGACAGTGTGCAATTATGTGAAGAGCTGGGCGACCTGCTGCTGGAAGTGGCGCTCCTGGCGCAGATGGCGAAAGGGCAAGGCGCTTTTACAGTGTCGGACTCGCTCCAGTCGATCTGCGACAAGATGGTGCGCCGCCACCCCCACATCTTCTCCGACAAAGTGGACATTGACTCCGAAGCGGTAAAAAAGAACTGGAGCCGCATCAAGGCCGAAGAGAAACCCCACCGCACCACTCTGGACGGTGTGCCAAAATCTCTGGGCGCGCTCCACCGGGCAAGGCGTGTCGCGGAAAAGGCCGCCAACGTCGGCTTTGACTGGGATGGCGTAGACGGCGTAGTCGAGAAAGTAAAAGAAGAGTGGGGCGAGCTAAGCGAGTGCCTTGAAAATCGCGACCAAGAGGGTGCCGAAGAAGAACTGGGCGATCTCCTTTTCGTGCTGGCCTGTCTGGGCCGTCACCTGAAAATAGACGCCGAGAGAAGCCTGCACGCCACCGTAGACAAATTCATGCGCCGCTTCTCCCACATCGAAATAGAGTTGCAGAAAAAAGGGCAAAACCCGGCGGATGCGACAATGGACGAGATGGAGGCGCTGTGGCAGGCGGCCAAAGCGATAGAGCGGAGCTAGGCAAAGGGGCAGTCGCTCCCCGGCCCGCACTTGCCCAAGCCCCACTGCGCTGGTAGCTTAACAGGCAGGCCCCCCAATCATTTTTTCAGGAGAATTGTAATGGCGCACCTCAAAAAAAGCCTTCTGCTCGCAGTACTCGTCGCCCTTCTGGCCTGCCAGACTTCGTTGCTGGCCTCTCCGGCGTTGGCGCAGGAAACGATCCAGCGCAGCGGCACCATCGAAGACGTAGTCTTCAAAGGGCTCTACACCTACATCACCGTAAAAGACGCGGCTGGCAAAGAATTCTTCGTCGTCACCGAGCTGTGCAAAGTAGTCCCCGACGCCTTACTGGAAGTAATTCGCTCCGAGCATTTTCCCAAGATGAACATCCCCCCCCTCGGCGGAAAGGTAGCGGACGTCTACCTGGCCAAGCTCATCAAAATAGACGGGCGCGAGATCATAGCCAGCACCTCGACGGGCATGATCCCCCAAGGCTGCCAAATTCTTAGATAGCCACCGCTTGCCACGTTGAAAGGTTGCTGTAGTATTTCTCTACAGGAAAAAAGGAAAAAACAGCAACCCAACCAACCTGAAGGAGGCACTGAACATGGCGACCTATGAATGCAGCAAATGCTCAATGAGCGTAAACGCCACCTGCGGAAAATGCGACGCGCCCCTGGTAGACGACAGCCTTAAACTGGACGACGGCACCGCAGTGCAGGTATCCAAATGTCCCAACGGCCACGGCAAGATCA
>CAXMSR010000025.1:0-11032 GCA_964195725.1 uncultured Kiloniellaceae bacterium
CTCAGCTTTTGCCACCGCTCGGCCAGCTCGTCGTCTTGTAGCGCGCTGTCCACCTCGGGCAACCTCGCCAGATGGACGCTGCCCTCGGTGGCGGGGATGAACTTCCAGATATCCTCTGCGGTGAAGCAGAGCACCGGGGCCATCAGCCTCGTCAGCTTGTCGATTATCTGCAACAGCACCGTCTGCGCCGAACGCCTGCCCTGGCTCCCGGCGGGAAAGGTGTAGAGGCGGTCTTTTAATATGTCGAGGTAGAACGCCGACAGGTCGACCGCGCAGAAGTTGTGCAGCTTGTGAAAGATTCCGTGAAACTCGTAGGCGTCATAAGCCCTGCGGCACTCGTCCACCAGCCGGTTTAGCAGATCGAGGGCGAAGCGGTCGATCTCCCACAGCTCTGAGTACTCGACGGTGTGCTCGGACGGCTCAAAGTCGCTCAGGTTGCCCAGCATAAAGCGCGAGGTGTTGCGGATGCGCCGGTAGGCGTCTTCGAGCTGCTTTAAAATCTCTTCCGAGACGCGGATGTCGTCGCGATAATCTTCGGAGGCCACCCACAGGCGCAGCAGTTCCGCGCCGCGCCGCTTGATGACCTTCTCGGGTGCGATGACGTTGCCAAAACTCTTCGACATCTTCTTGCCCTTGCCGTCCACCACAAAGCCGTGGGTTAGAACCGAGCGGTAGGGGGCCACGCCGCGTGTGCCCACCGAGGTCAGAAGGCTCGAATGGAACCACCCACGGTGCTGGTCCGAGCCCTCGAGGTAAAGATCGGCCGGGGAGGTGAGGTTGGGGCGGTTCTCGGCCACCGCAGCGTGGGAGATGCCCGAATCGAACCAGACGTCGAGGATGTCTGTCTCTTTTTCAAACTCGGTGGCGCTACACTTGGCGCAGCTTGTGCCTTTGGGCAGAAAATCTTCGATGGGGCGCTCGTACCAGGCGTCGGCTCCTTCGGTCTCAAAGTAGTCGGCGGCGTTATCGGCCATCTCTTTCGAGGCGTAGACCTCGTTGCACTTGGCGCAGTGGGCGGCGATGATCGGCACACCCCACCTTCGCTGGCGCGAGATGCACCAGTCGGGGCGCTGGGCGATCATGCCCTTTATGCGTTCGCGGCCCCAGCCGGGGATCCACTCGACCTTGTCGATCTCTTCGAGCGCCTTTTTGCGCAGCCCCGTCTTGTCCATCGAGATGAACCACTGCGGGGTGGAGCGGAAGATGACGGGGCGCTTGCAGCGCCAGCAGTGCGGGTAGGAGTGGGTGAGCTTGCCCTGGGCCAAAAGGTGGCCCGACGCTTCGAGCAGCTCGATCACCTGGGGGTTCGCGTCCAGCACTTTTAGCCCGGCAAGAGGCTCGTCTACCTCTTCGGTGAAGCGCCCTGCGGCGTCCACCGGGGCGTAGGCTTCGATCCCGTACTTCAGGCCGATCTCGTAATCCTCCTGGCCGTGGCCGGGTGCGGTGTGTACGCAGCCGGTGCCCGCCTCCAGGGTGACGTGGTCGCCCAAAAGGATGCGGCTGGCGCGCTCGTACATCGGGTGGCGCGCCTCCAGATTCTCCAGGGCTTTGGGGTCGATCTTGCAAAGCTCTTTGTACCCCTCTTCGCCCGCTTCTTCCAGAACGACGGGGGCCAGACGGCTGGCGAGGATAAGCACCTCGCCCGAGGCCAGCTCGTACGCGCCGTATTCGAAATCGGGGCCGAGCGCCACTGCCAGGTTGGCGGGGATAGTCCAGGGGGTGGTGGTCCAGATGACCACCGAGACTTTTTTGCCCGCGAGCTGCGGCGCGACTTTGCCCAGATCATCGGCAAAGGGAAATTTCACGTAGATCGACGAACTTGTTTTGTCGGCGTACTCCACCTCGGCCTCGGCCAGGGCGGTGCGGCACCGCGAACACCAGTAGACGGGCTTCAGGCCGAGATAGACCGAGCCTGCATCCATGAAGCGGCCCAGCTCGCGCACGATCTGCGCCTCGTAGCCAAACGTCATGGTGAGGTAGGGGTCTTCCCACTGGCCCATGATGCCCAGCCGTTTGAACTCGTCGCGCTGGATGTCCACGTATTTTTGCGCATACTCGCGGCAGTAGCTGCGAAACTCGGCGGTGCTCATGTCGCGTTTCTTCTTGCCCAGCTCTTTGTCCACCTGATGTTCGATCGGCAACCCGTGGCAATCCCAGCCGGGTACGTAGGGGCTGGGGCGGCCCTCCATCGAGCGCATGCGTATGATGATGTCTTTCAGCACCTTGTTGATGGCGTGGCCCAGGTGGATGTTGCCGTTGGCGTAGGGAGGGCCGTCGTGGAGGATGAAGGGGGTGTTGTCCTTATTCTGCTCAAGGATCTGCTCGTAGAGTTTATCCTCTTCCCACTGCGCCAGGATTTCCGGCTCACGCTTGGGCAGGTTGCCGCGCATGGGAAAGTCGGTCTTGGGAAGGTTCAGTGTATCTTTGTAATCCATTTGGGAGGTTCTCCAACTCTATTTTAAAATTTCTTTAATGTGCGGATAATCAATTTTGCCGGTGAGGTCTTTCGCTACACGCTCGTCTCGAACTCGGCGTGCAGCCGTCTAATCGGCTCGTCGTAGGACGGCGCGCTGAAGACGTAGTTGCCGGCCACCAGTGCATTGGCCCCTGCGCGTATAACCTCGCGGGCGGTGTCGTGGTTGATGCCGCCATCGACTTCGATGATGAAATCGTACCCCTTTTCGCGACGGAGCGCGTCGAGCTGGGCGACCTTTTCCACCGCCGAGGGGATAAACGCCTGACCGCCAAAGCCGGGGTTGACGCTCATGACCAAGACGAGATCGGCAGTGTCGAGCACATGCTCTACCATCGACACCGGGGTCGATGGGTTTAGCGACACCCCTGCCTTTACGCCCAGCGCGCGAATCTGCTGCATGTTGCGGTGCAGATGCGGGCAAGCCTCGGCGTGGACGGTGACTATGTCGGCGCCCGCCTTGACGAACTCTTCCACGTATTTTTCCGGCTCCACTATCATCAGGTGCACGTCGATGGTGTGGTCGGTGGCGGCGCGTACGGCACGCACCACCAGCGGGCCTATGGTGATGTTGGGCACAAAGCGCCCGTCCATCACGTCAACGTGAACCCAGTCGGCCCCGGCGGCGCAGATCGCCTTTACCTCTTCGTCGAGACGTCCGAAATCGGAAGACAATATTGATGGTGCGATAACTGACATGGCAGCCGCTCTCCGGTAGGAGTTATCGCCCGGCACCCCTGTCGAAATGAGCGGGGCGTGGGCGTGAAAAATAGAATTGAAGATTATAACGGCAAAAGCCGCGCGGGGAAACCGCAAAGGCGCAATTTGCAGGGCGGATATGGGGTTAAATCACCTCATTTGCCGGGTGCGCGTCGTCGGCGGGCTAGTCGGCGTCGTCGATCTTCACTTCCACCGTCTCGCCGATGTCCAGAAGCACCATCCTGTTGAAGGTGGTTCCGGCGCGTACCCACTCGTCCACCAGGATGCGCACATCGTCGCCATTGTGGGCGTAGACCTGCACATGGTGGGTGCCCAGCCCCGGCGGCAGATACCGCTCTACCATGACGGCGCGGCCCGTCGGCAAGAGATAGGCCGAGCCCGCCACCGAGAGGGTGACGCCGCCGCCCCGCTCGACGGGGAAGCCGGGCAGCGGCTCCTGATTTACCACCCGCCCGGCGCGCAGCTGGTCGTCAAGCTCTACTTCGACGATCTTTTCTACCCGCAGCCCCAGCTCGGCCAGCACGGTCTGGGCTTCGATCAGCGTCAGCCCCTCCAGACGGGGAAGCCGGTAGCGCACGGGGGCGGGGCCCTTGGAGACTACGATCTCGACGATGGAGCCCGACGGGCGCTTGGCCCCGGGAACGATTGATTGGGCGAGCACTTGCGATTCCACCGCGCCGGGCAGCCGGGCTGTGACCTCGAAGGCCAGCTTCGCCTCGGAGAGCGCGATGGCGGCGTCCTCCAGAGGATTGCCAAAGAGCTGTGGGGTAGAGAGGCGCTCGGCTCCGCGTGAGAGGATGACCCCTACGCTTCTGCCCGCCTTCACCACCTGTCCGGCGGCAGGGCGCTGCAACACTACGTGGTTCTCGGGGATGACGTCGGAGAAGACGAAGCCGCGCACCTCCAGATCGAGCGACTGCTCGGTCAGCGCATAGAGCGCCTCGCTAAGTGCGCGCGCCTCTACGTCGGGCACCTCCACTTCAGGCGTATTTCTCGCCATGAACGCCACCACCAGATAGCCGCCGACAACGGCCACGGTGAGCGCCAACGCGAAATAAAATGTGAAAAGGACTACCCTTCGCAATTTGTCATCCGATCCTTACCGTCTTTGGTTGGGCAGGTGTTCATCTTTTTTTCACCATCCGCGCTGCGAAAAAGCCGTCCAGATAGCTCCCCGCAGCTGTGGGGCGTGGGCGCGGAAAGGTGCGCAAGTGTCCAAGAGCGTCCAAAAGATCGCCGTCGATGGCGCACATGGCGTCGGCGCGCTCCAGCGAGAAGTCGGGGTGGTCGGATAAAAACTTCTCAACCACCGCTTCGTTTTCGGCGCGCGCCGTCGTGCAGGTGGAGTAGACCAGCACCCCGCCCGGTCTTAAGAGGGCTGCGCCGTTGTCCAGTATCTCTGCCTGGAGCGTTGCCAGCTCTTTTGGTTGGCTTTCGGTAATGCGCCACTTGCGCTCGGGGGCGTGGGCCAGGATGCCCAGCCCGGTGCAGGGCACGTCGGCCAGGATCGCGTCAAAGGGCTCTTCGGAGGCAAAGCTGCGGGCGTCGGCGCAGACGACCTTGATGTTATTGTAGCCCAGAGCGTCAGCGAGCCCTTTAACCTCGTTGGCGCGGTGTTGGTGGAGCTCCACCGCTGTTACGCTGCCCTCGCCGCCAACCAGCTCGGCCAGGTGGGTGGTCTTTAACCCCGGCGCGCTGCAAAGGTCGAGCACCCGCCAGCTCGGCTGCGGTGCCAATATCAGCGGCACCAGCTGCGAAGCCTGTCCCTGCACTATCGCGCGCCCTTCGCGCACCGGCGCCAGTTCGCGCGGGTTGCCCGCGCCGCGTATCCAGACGCCCTTGGGCGAATAGCTCCCCGGCCCCGCCTCGCCGACGTTTTGAAGCTCTTTGACGACCGCGTCGCGCTCGTCGCTCGGCCCCTCGTCAAGTGCCCGCAAAAAGAGCGGCGGCGGGCTGGTGGTGGCCTCGGCCAAAAGCGTCGCCCCTAAAAGCCCCTCGTCCTCTATCCAGCGCCGGGCGAGCCAGAGCGGCACAGAGTGGGCCAGCGCGAGCTCTTCGGCGTCCCCGTCGGGTTTGGCGGGCGTGGCCCTGCCGTCGGAGATGGCACGCAAGACAGCGTTCACCAGCCCGGCGGCCTTTGGCAGTCCCCTTGTTTTTGCCAGCGTCACCGTCTCGTTTACAGCGGCAGAGGCGGGGATGCGGTCGAGGTTCAGCAGTTGAAAGGCCCCCAGCCGCAAGAGGGTGACTACCTCGCTCTGGAGCTTATTGATGGGGCGCTTGGCTCCGGTCTCGATGTAGCGGTCTAGGCGGTAGCGGTGGCGCAGCACACCGTAGACGAGCTGGGTGGTCAGCGCCTTGTCTCGCTGGGCAAGCTCGGGGTGGCTAGAAAGCGCGCCGTCGAGGAGGACTTCGGCCCAGGCGTCGCGCTTTTCAGTCGCGTCGAGGATGTCGGCTGCCAGCGAGCGTGCGGTGGCGGCGATTCGTGGTTTTCCTCGTGAAGGCTTTCGTGGCGATTTCTTCATATTAAATTCAATTCAGGTTGCCTTGGTAGGGTTGATAGGGGCCCGCGCGCTGGATATGGATTGAATCCACAGTGTCGAGGACGCGCAGCGCTCGTATGAGGCGGTCCAGCGTGCGCGCCGTGCCGGGCTGAAAGGTCAGCCGCAGGATGCGATCATGGCCCGGCATGGTCAGCGCCTGGGGGTCGAGCCCCAGCTTTTTGAAGGGGCCCATTATCGAATAGAGCACTCCGGAGGACTGTACTACCTTGATCTCCATCGCCACCGGGCCGGGGTCGCGAAGATCCGATTGCTTCGAGCGGTCCCACACCAGCGCGATGGGGGCGACGTGGCTGGGTACCGCGCAGGGACGCCGATGTACAACCAGTCGGCCTTCGCTGTGCTCGCCCTCGATCTCGTCGCCGACGACTCGCATGCACTGGGAACAAAACCGGATGTGGTGGTCGGCAAAGTCGTAGCGGCGCACCTTTCGCGGGGCGACTTTTGACGATCGGAAGGCGTGCACCAGGGCGTCCATCGGGCGGCGCTTTGAGGGACGGATGTCGGGCAGGATGGCGTCAAAATCGATGATGCCCATACAGATGTCGCGATAGATCGAGTCGGGCGAGCGGTCTACGCCCAGGGCGTATTCGTCGATCAGGTGCTGCGCTTCGCTGGGGTCGAGTGCGCGGCTCTGCGCCTCCTCCATGTACCACCGCTTGCCGGTGGTGGCTGCGCGCTTTTTGCTCTCGCGCCGAAAGTGGCGTCGCAGCGCAGAGAGTGCTTTTCTGGTGGTGGCCCACTTCAGGTAGCGCTCATCGCACGAGGGGGCCTCCGAGGCTTCGATGAGGATGCGGTCGCCGTACTGGAGCTCGGCGGACAGATGCGCGGGTTCGTCGTTTATCCTGGCGGAGGTGGCCCGAAGCCCTACCTGGTCGTGTACGGCGAAGGCGAAGTCCAGCGCCGTCGCGCCCTCTTCCAGGCTGTAGATGTCGCCGTCGGGGCTGGCCACCTGTATCTCGTCGGGGCGGTGAAAGTGCAGGATGTTCTGCATGCTGGCGTCGTCGTTTTGAAGAAACTCTTGCAGCTCGTCCAGGTACTGGAGGTTGAAGGTGGGGCTGTCGATGTCCATCGACAGCAGCCCGATCCTGTTGAAGCGGTCGGCGGCGCGGTTGGTGATGTAGAAATGCACGATGCGCCCGCGATGCGAGACGCGGGTTTCAAGCGCCATGAAGCCGTTTTGCTGCGGGTTGGAGATGTTGTCGCTAAACGCCCCGGGGATCGCGCGAAAGGCGATGTGGATGCGCCCCAGCGCCCGGTAGGCCTCTTCGGGAGTGTCGGTGATGACCTTGACGGTGAAAAAGTTCTCGAAGGTCGGGGGCAGATCGGGGGAGTAGCGGCTCCACTGGATCTCGATGCGGGCGGTGAGGTCGCCGGGGAAGACCTCGGCCAGCTTGGTGCGAAACTGATCCATCCACTTCGAGGTCTCTTTTTTTGCGCCGTCCTGGGCTGCGGTGAAGCGCACCGAGGCGTCGGGGTCGAGGTAGGCGCCGATCTTTTCCGAGAAGCGCCCGGCCAGATCTCCCATGCAGAGGCGCTTGCAGATGTTCATGTACATCGAGGCCGATTCGTTGGCGATGCGCAGCTGCTTTTCGCGTTTGAAGACGTAGAGGCTGTCGAGGTTGTCGAGCCGGTCGGCCAGCTTTACCAGCAGCACCCGGATGTCTTGCAGGACAAAGCGCAAAAGCTTCTGGTAGGTCAGCTCGGGGCTGTCTTCAAACTTGGTCAGGGCGTCCACCAGATCAGCGGTGTCGGGGTAGTCTTTGCGCAGATCGTCCACCGTGAGGTCGGTGTCTTCTACTACGTCGTGGAGGATGGCGGCCTCGATCGAGGCCCAGTCGACGATGCGCCCAAAGCGGCTGACTTCCATGGCAGTGCGCACCGGGTGGAAGATGTACTCTTCGCCGGTTTTGCGGGTCTGGCCCTTGTGCAGCTCGTCGGCGAGCGCGATCACCTTGTCGAGGCGCTCGGTCATCCGTGTCAGCTCTGCGTCGCTCACCTCGTGGTGGAGGATGAACTGCGACAGTATCTGTTCTTTTTCTATTGCGAATCTGTCGCTCAAGGCCGGCGTTTCCTCGGGGTCGGGTAATGGTGATTGTTGAGGGCAAGATTAGCATAAACATTCGGTTTTATACATATCTGCGCACGTATTATTATCCTTTGGGGCGGCGAGTGCGCAGTTTTTTGCAATAATCGCCGACGCCACCGCCGGGATAGAGGGCGAGAAGATGGCCCTTTAGCCTCAGTCGCGGCACCATGAAATGTCGAAGTTGCGTGTTGACGGTGTGGCGCTTGAGCCCGCGCGCCCGGCGAAACCTAACCCCGAAGAAGTGGGGCACCTACCCTCGCTGAACGCTTTTTGGCCGTCGCCACAGGATGCTTGTTGGAAGGAAAACGTCGTGTGCTGCGCCGGGAAAAGCTCCGTGCGCTTTTTAAAACAGTATGCTGCGCGCTCGACAAAAGGGGTGGGCTTTGCGCCGATGGGCGCGGTACCCCCGAAAACAGTGGCAAGGGCGGAGATTGTGCGTATTCCGGACGGGAAGGGGCGCGCGCAAGCTCGCACCAAATCATATTCGGTGACACTGTCGGCTTTATAACAACAGTTTGATTTTACAAAACAATACTTGATCGCCCTACTTTGTTTTGTTAGATTTCACTATTGTCTAGATCGGAGGGTGTTGCGAGTCGTGTTTTGACGGAACCCCCCCCGTTTTTGTTTTTTTGCAGTCGTTGAATGATTCGGCTTATGAGCTAGTTAATGAAAGAGCCTGTTGCCTTTTTCATTTCCCACACGAAGGAGCAGATATATCCATGTCAAAGGAAAAGACAGTCGTCGAAGAAGCGACCCTTACTGATGTCCTCGAAAGCAGAGGTATCAGCCGCCGCAGCTTTCTGACTTTTTGCAGCACGATGGCTGCGACCCTTGCGCTCCCGGTGAGTTTCGGGGCCAAGATAGCCAACGCAATGGAGACCACAGACAGCCGCCCCTCGGTGGTCTGGCTGGAGTTTCAGGACTGCGCTGGTGATTCCGAGTCGTTTCTGCGCGCATCGCGCCCCACTGCGGTGGATGTGGTGCTCGACGTTCTTTCCGTTGATTACCACGAGCCGCTCATGGCGGCCGCCGGTCATCAGGCCGAGGCTGCCAAGGCGGCTACCCTTAAAAAGGGCGGCCACATCGTCATCGTCGAAGGCTCGATCCCCGTGGCGCAGGGCGGCATTCACTGCACCATCGGCGGACGCACCGCCGTCGACATCCTGAAGGAAGCCGCCCAGGGCGCAGCCGCCATCATCGCGGTGGGTACTTGCGCCGCCTATGGCGGTATCGCAGCAGCCGAGCCCAACCCCACCCAGGCCAAGAGCGTGAAAGACATCTTGCCCGGTGCCACGGTGCTCAATCTGCCCGGCTGCCCCATGAACGTGGTGAACCTTACCGCTACCGTGGTGCACTTTCTCACCTTTGGCGCGCTGCCCTCGATGGATAAGCATGGCCGTCCGCTCTTTGCCTACGGCAAGCGCATCCACGACAACTGCGAGCGTCGGGGTCACTTTGACCAGGGCCAGTTTGTAGAAGAGTGGGATGATCACGGTCATACGCAGGGTTGGTGCCTCTACAAGATGGGTTGCAAGGGCCCCAGCACCTTCCACAACTGCCCCACGGTACAGTGGAACGACGGTCAGAGCTGGCCGGTCAAGGCGGGCCACCCCTGCGTGGGCTGCTCGGAGCCGGATTTCTGGGACACGATGGGCCCCTTCTACGACAGGCTGCCCGACGTGCCCGGTTACGGCGTCGACGTTACCGCCACCAAGGTGGGGCTTGGCCTCACTGCCGCCGCCGCCGCTGGTTTTGCCGTCCACGGCATCGCGAAGATGGCCACCTCCAAGGGCGCTGACGACGACGAGTAGCGCCCCCTGATGGCAAACGCAACTTTAGAGAAAATGACGCATTAAACGCTTTATATATTAGGAGAATATACAAATGACCAAAATCGTTGTTGATCCCGTTACACGTATCGAGGGTCATCTTCGCATTGAAGCGGTGATCGAAGACGGCAAGATCAAGGATGCCTGGAGCTCTTCCACCATGTGGCGTGGAATCGAGAATATCCTAAAGGGCCGCGACCCGCGCGAGGCGTGGTACTGGACGCAGCGCTTCTGTGGCGTGTGTACCACCGTGCATTCGATAGCTTCGGTGCGCGCCGTCGAAGACGCGCTCGACATCACCGTTCCCTATAACGCCGAAATGATCCGAAACATCATCATGGGCATTCAGGCGGTACAGGACCATGTGATCCACTTCTACCATCTGCATGCGCTCGATTGGGTAGACATCGTCAGCGCGCTGGACGCCGATCCCGGTGACACCGCCAAGCTGGCCGCCAAGGTGGGCGAGACCGCCAAGGTGTTGGGCGTCGCCCCCTACCCGAAAGCGACCCCCGAGTACTTCGCCGCGATCAAAAAGCGCGTGGGCGATTTCGTCGCCAAAGGGCGCCTGGGGCTCTTCTCCAACGGCTACTGGGGCCACAAGGCCTACAAACTGCCCCCCGCAGCCAACCTGATGGCGGTTGCCCACTACCTCGAAGCGCTCGATTGGCAAAAAGAGATAATCAAGATTCACGCCATACTGGGTTCCAAGAACCCCCATCCCCAGACCTTTCTGGTGGGCGGTATGGCGACCCCGATCGACACCAACAGCCAGAACGCGCTGAACGCCGACAAGCTCATACACATAAAAACCCTCTTGAAGCAGGCCGAGACCTTCGTCAAGCAGGTCTACATCCCCGATCTGCTGGCTATCGCCCCCTTCTATCTGGACTGGGCGGGCATCGGCGGCGGCCAGGGCGAGTTCGATTTCCTCACCTTCGGCGACTACCCCACGGCAGCGGGGCAAAAACGCGAAGACATGTGGCTAAAGCCCGGCATGGTCTCCATGAAAGAAGGCAAGCCCAAGCTGATAAACAGCGTGAAGCCCGAAGACATCGCCGAGCACATCACCCACTCGTGGTACTCCTACGAGGGTGGCGACGACAAGGGCTTGCACCCCTTTGAAGGCGAAACCACGGAGAACTACACCGGCCCCACGCCTCCGTACGAACACCTGGACACCGACGGCAAATACTCGTGGGTCAAGGCTCCGCGCTACCAGGGCCGTCCCGCCGAGGTAGGGCCGCTGGCGCGTATGCTCGTTGGCTACCTGCAGGGCGACGCCCAGATCAAGGGCACCGTCGATCTGGTGCTAAATACCCTGGGCGCAGGCGTCCCGGCGCTCTTTTCCACCCTTGGC
>CAXMSR010000026.1:0-11027 GCA_964195725.1 uncultured Kiloniellaceae bacterium
ATTACGCCGCCGACAGATACATCAACGAAATGAGCTTCAACGACAGCACCAATGAGCTGTGGGTTGCGACTACCCTGGGCGCTTTTTTTCAGGGTTTCAGCCTCACTAGCCCCCTTCTGTCGAGGATCTGCTGGGAGGCGGATGACTGGTCCGACCCCGACGATGATATGGCCGGAAATTTAAACGACATTCCCTGCACCGGCACGGGCAACGGTTGGCATCCGCTGCCGCAGGAAAACAGCGAAATATCGCACGCCTCCAACGAAAACTTCGGGGCTGTGCTGGCCGACCCCAGTGCCAACGTGTGGCTCGGCAGCGACGCAGGGTTCCGGTCGGTCATCGCCCGGCTCTTGACACTCTCCGGCACGCGCTTTGTCGGCGTTGGGAAGACGGTGGAAATCCAGCTTACCGATATAATCCTCCTTGACGGCGACCCAGTAACGGTCAGCGTCACTGTCGGGGGCGAAACCGCCGATATCGACCTCACCGGCTCGGGCGGTCAATACACGGGCAGCTTCGGGTTTACCTTCGGAACCGAACCCCCGGTAGCGCCCTCTTATCTCTTCCCGGTGACCTCCACCGCAGCGGGTTTGCCCATAACAGTCACCTACACCTACAACAACGGCACCCAAGAGCTCATCGCCACCGCCTCATGGGCCGAGATCATACCCTTCGAGGACGACCTGCTGATCGGTGGGCCCTGCATGATCCGCGCGATGGAACGCTAGACATATGGCAAAAATATTCTGCTTCACACTGACCCGGAGGCTGGTGGTGGCGTGCGCGCTGCTCGCCGCCTCGTCGCTGGCCCTTGCCGCCGCCGAGCCGCAGCCCGGCGACAACACCCGCCTCAGCTTTCGGCGTACACTGCTGGTTCACCAGTCGCCGGGTGCCAAGATCTTCGCCGAGACCCACAAGATACAGGCGGGCGACACCCTCTGGAAGATACTCACGCAGCAGTACGACGTCTCCCGCAGTGCGCTGCCCACGCTGGTAGAGGCGTTTCGCGAAGTGAACCCCGGCATCGACCCCAACATCCTGAAAATCGGCCAGGTGGTGCGGGTGCCCTTCAAGGTGGAGAGCTCCGCTCTTAACCCCGCGCCGCCGCTGACACCTCCGGTTGCAGACGACAACTATGTAGTTCGTCCGGGCGACACCCTCTGGAAGATACTTGGGCGCGATTACGGCATCGCCGAGAGCGGGAGGGGGCGGATGCTCAAAAAGGTCGCCAAGGCCAACCCCGGCATCCCGGACTTAAACCGCCTGTGGGTGGGCCAACTGCTGATAATACCCGCCGTCCCCGTCAACACAAAGACCCCGCCGCCGGTGGACCCGGAGAACGCCGCCAAAATCCAAAAGCCGGGGGTGCCGTCCTATTTCGTCTCGGTGCTTGAGCTGGTAGAGGCGCTCGGGTGCAGGGTGGATCGCGAGGGGCAGACCTTCATCCCCGTCGATCGGGGGCGCACCGTGCGTTTGTCGGCCACCGAGTTTCCGCTGATCACCGGCCCCGCTGGCAAAAAAAAGGTAATCCTCGACCCCGGAAAACGGCTCAGCGCGGCGCTCGTCAGGGCGATGGCAAAGTCATGGGGGTACCGCACCGTACAGGGTACGCAGCTCGACGCCGAACAGTTTCTGGCCGAGCTTTTGCCCAACCTGGGCTTTCAAGAGGCTTCGCAGGGCAGCCGCCCCATAGGGCTGGAGAAGGGCGCGGTGCTGATGGCGCACGCGCTTTGGACTGTCATCGTCTCTACCGAAGACCTCTGGGAGAACCGCATCCACCTCATCTTCCCCGTGGGAGCGCGCATCGATCCCCGGTTGGGTAAATTGTGCCGGGACAAGGGGTTCGTGTTGCACCGGCTGGCTACCGCTGTCGAGGGTAGCGCTACGGCCAAGGCCAAAGACGCCGCCGTCAAAACGCTCTCGGCGAGCGACCCGGTGGCCGCCGCCGCACAGTTTTTCGAGTTGATGCAGATACCCCACAGGGTAGCCCCCGAGATAAACCACAAGCTCAGAAGTGGTGTCAGCTACCGCATAACGCCACGGCTCACCTTTAGCCACGGCGGGCTCGACTACGCGGTGCCGCCCCCAACCCCCTCGCGTGCCGAGGCCGTGCTCTTGCGGGCGGGTTACTTTACCTTCACCTGGCCCGAAAGCTCCACCGCCCCGGCAAAACTAACTGATCTTCTGGCGCTCACCTCCACCAGCTTCAAGGAGCGCGAGCTGGACGTGCCCGACGGCGAAGCACTGCGGCTACAGCTGGGCGGGATAGAGATAGCGAGCGACAAGCTCTTGGACGGGCTCTACCCCGGCACCGACGAGGGACGGGTCTTTGTCACCGAGGCCCCGCTTGACGCCGCAATGGCCGGGGTATTGATCGAGGCGGGCTACTACCCGTGGGTGTTCAAATGAGCGGACAGGACACTTTTATCCAACGAGAACTAAAGGCTGTCGACGTGGGAGAGTTTCGCACCCTGGCGGGGCCCCTAAGAGCGCACGGCGGCAAGATCGTCTTCACCAACGGCTGCTTTGATCTTCTGCATCCGGGGCACGTCACCTACCTGGAGGCGGCGCGCGCACTTGGCGACGCGCTGGTGGTGGGGCTAAACTCCGACGCTTCGGTGAAAAGGCTGGAGAAGGGTGACGAGCGCCCGATCCTTACCGAGGAGGAGCGCGCGGCGATCCTTCTGGGGCTTAGGTCGGTGGACTACGTCATAGTCTTTGACGACGACACCCCGCTGGAGCTGATCCGGAAGATTTTGCCCGACGTGCTGGTAAAGGGCGGTGATTGGCCGCTCAATCAGATCGTTGGCCGCGACGCCGTCGAGGCTGCGGGGGGCACCGTGCGCACCATTGCCTTCGTAGAGGGCAAATCCACCACCTCTATAGTAGAGCGCATCCTCACCCGGCTGGGATAGAGAGCCTCTTGTAACGCAAATCTAAAGATACGCAACCCCAAACATTGCAGGGTTTTAGAACACAACAGGCGTCAACCTTGAGGTTGACGCCTGTTGTGGTGAAGTTGTCCTTCAAATGCGTTTTACTGCCCGATATCTCTGACGGGCAAAGCGGCCCGGCGGGCAAAGTGGCTTGACGGGCTAGCGGTCGCAGCGGACTTTCTGGTAGTCCTGCTCCAGCACGAAGATCTCGTTGTGCTCGCCACGGTGGCATGCGAGACAAGTCCCGTCTGCGACCTTTCGCACGATCATCGGTTTACCGGTGGTGGCCACCTCTTTGCCCTTCTTCGTGCCCTTCCCCGTCATCTTGGCCGGATGGCCCGAGCCCTGCCCGTGGCAACTTTCGCAACCCACAAAACCCTCGCTTGACGAGCCCCTTTCAAGTTTCAGCTTCGCGGTGTGGCACGAGCGGCACTTGTGGTCGGCCATCTTGTCGATCGGTAAAAGCGAGCCCGAGCGCGAATGGCCCGTGACCAGCCACTTGGCGTACTGTGGCTGGTGGCACGAGCGGCACCTCATCGTCCCCAGGTACCACGACGTCTTTTCCGCTGCCTTCGGAGCCGTTTTTGGAGCCGCCTTTGGAGTTGGCGTCGGAGCTGGTTTTTTAGCCGGTGCGGGGTTGGCCGGCAGAGCGTTGGCGGTGCGCCGGGCACCCGCCTTTGCAGCGGGCGCGGCAGCCTTGGGGGGCGAAGGTGCTACGGCAATTTTTTTGCTGACCGCTTGCGCTGCGGCGACCGCTTTACGCCCGTCCGTTGTGGCCGTTGTGGCCTTTGGCCGGGGCGTGGCCGCTCTCGCCTGCTGCTTGAAGGCTGCGATCTCTTTGGCGACGGTGGCGTCACTTGCGATTGCGGCGTTTAAGAAGACGATCATGTTGGAGTAGCGCACGCCGCTGGATGGCGTGGTTTTTTTGGAGGCCTTTTTAGAGAGCGCCTGTATCGTCTTTAAGACAGGATCGTCTTTGGCCGGGGTTGCGTTTCGCGTCCGGGCGAGCTGCTGCCCAAAGAGCTCAAGGGCGTCGGAGCTGGCAGCCGTCCCGCTCGAGGTGGTGGGGCGTCCCCACGAAAAAGGCATGGAGACGTCGAGGTTGAAGACCCCCAGCTGTCTGCCCCTGTCGGCTACGCGCAGCAGAAGGGTTTTACCGAGCCGTAGCGGATCCTCGATCAGCCTGTTGCCGCTGCCCCCGCCTATGATGATGTCGAGCTGCGTAACCGCTCTCGCGAGCGTGTGCTCTTCGCTGTAGCCGAGGTCCGAGAGGGCGATGACGATGTCTGCGTCTCCCGCCTCTGCCAGTGCTGCGCGCAGCGCCGCGATCGGCTCCAGCACCGTTACCCCGGCTTCGCGGTCAAATCGCGGATTGGCGGGTGTCGCCGCCACCACTACCACTGTCAGCTCGCCCCATTTGAGCCTTTTGAAGGTGGGGAAGGGGGCCGAGCCGTCGGGCAGCCGGATGTTGGACGAGAGCCAGGGCAACCCGGAGCTTTCGCCCAGCTCTGTGACGAACGCCACGCCGGAGGCGAGGTCGTTTCTGCCCACGTTTACGGCACCCGGTTTCATGGCGGCCATTGAGCGCGCCACCAGCCGTGCTTTGTCCTTCAGCACTCTTGCGGTTTGGGACGGTGGGCGGATCGCTGACTTGAAGAGCACGTTGCCGCCGTCGAGATAGAGCAGCGGCGCGCTTTTTTTTGCCAGTTCTTTAATTTTAGTTGTTCTTCGGGCCAGACCCCCGAGGCGGCCGGATTTTCAGCCGCAGGGGTCTATTTCGGCAGAGAGCGAAGAGCCATAGGCCAGCGAATAGGATGAGGATTTTGTAGCGGCGGCGTGCCCGAGGGGTGCGCCCACAGCCAAGGCGATGGCGGTGACTGTCAGTAGAAAACGATTCATGTTTTTTTATCTTTCGTCGTATGCCGGGTTAATGCAGGTTGGTGCGCTTGGTGCGCTTGGTGCGCGCGACGCGCTCTTTGGGGCTCTCGTTCCGGGGTTACTTTCGCCCCATGAGCGAGCTGAAGACGCCTTTCTTTTTTATCTGCCCACGCGAATTCATCAGTCGCAGTTCGCGCCGCGCCTCTATGTGGCCGGGGTCGCGGATGACGGCGCGCTGGAAATAGGTCATGGCGTTTTCATTGTCATTGGAAAATTTGCTCAGAAGCCCAAGCCGGTAGTAGGGGTCGGCGGAGTCGCCGTCCAGCTTGGCGGCCACCAGAAAAAGGCGTCGGGCCTCTTCGGTGTTATGCTGCCGCTCACCCGTGTGGGAGTTGGCAAAGGCGATGCCGCACTGTAGCGCATACTCCGGCTCATCGGCGTTTTGCTCGTGGGCGCTCTTGAGGTGTACCAGCGCCGCCTGCCAGTCGCGGCGGTTGGCCGCCCCCAGCCCCTGTTGAAACTGATTCTCCGCTTCCAGTATCCGCGAAGCCTCCAGCGTGTCCGAGTCCTGGGGGGCCTGTATCGTCTTCAGGTAGCGTTTGCGGTCTCCGGCGGTGCGCAGGCTGTCGTAGGCGTTTTGGATGAGCACGAACATTTCCGAGAGCAGATGGTGAAGCTCTGCGGAGTGCTCGGTGCCCGCCGTGTCGGGGTGGTAGGTCGCAGCCAGCTCTTTATACGCCGTGTGGACCTGATCGTCTGTGTAGCTGGCCGAGACGTTGAGGACGCGAAAGCAGTTGGCGGCCCGTAGCTCGCCGAGCCGCTGACGCACTGCGATGATGTGGTTTATCTCCAGGTCTTTTTCATCCTCGGGCATGTCCTGGGGGGGCTCGCTCGTTGTACACAGCATGAACACACCCAGCATCAGCAGCGCCAAGAGCACTCGCAGCTCCTGCTCGTTTTGGCTCGCCGTCAAAAGCTCCTCTACAGTCTGCCCGACAAAGGAGTTCGCAGCCTTAAAGAGGGGGAAGTATCTCTCATTGACCGAGGACTCGCCCAGAAGCTCCAGAGGGTCGCTCTGGACGTGGATGTAGTGGCCCATGTAGGGGCGGATGATGGCGAGAATCTCGCCAAATTTTATGTGACCCAGCACACCCTTCAAGATGACGCCGCGCGACGAAAGCGGCTCGCCCGGCATCGTTACGGGGGAATCAAATTCAGGGGTCAGCGAGTATTGGCCCGTTTGCCAGGCAAAGAGCTCGGCCACCTTCGAGCGCACATTGTCGCGCACCGCCCGGTCGATCACATAGGGCTCAAGGGTGGCTGTCTGTTCCAGCAGTTCGCCAAACTTCTTGTCGCTCTGCTGCAACGCCTCAAGGGTGTCGCAGTAGGTGGACTCGTCGATGAGCCCCTTTTCACGCATGTAGCGGCCCAGCGTCTCGCTTACGCGGTTCGAACGCGCGAACGCTACCTGCCCCTTGTCGAAGAAGACGATTTTTTTGACCTTGTCGCGCGCAACGTTTAAACGCCCCGAGAACTTCCTGTCGCTCAAAGAGTTGAAGATGAGCGAGAAGGGCGTGTGGCCCAGATCGCCTGCTTCGTCGATCTCGTCGATCAGAAAGGCGTCCTTGACGACGCAGGAGTTGTTGGGCTCCAGGCAGGCGTCGCCCATGGCTTTTTTCAGGTGGATTTCGAGGTCGCCCTTTGAGCAGGGCTTTTGCATGAAACACTTCGCCCCCAAGAGATCCATCGCCTCCTGGCGAAGATCGGTGTACCCCCGCATCGAGCTGGTGATGAGCACCGGCAGCTCCGCGCCGCCATCGGTGGCGCGAATCTTGCGCAGAAGGTCGAGCCCGCCTTTGCGCGGCAAGAGCACGTCGATAAACGCCATGGAGAAGCTGCGCTCCAAAAAGAGCTGGTACGCCCTGTCGTTGCGGTTGGCGATCATGGTCTCAATACCCAAGCTGGCGAGCTCCTCGACGAGGAATTCGCAAAAAACTTTATCGGTATCGGCTATCAGTGCGCTTTGCATGTTGTGGCTAAACTCCAGTTGCAAGGGAGCCGGAAGAGTGCTGCCGGCAGGTGCGCTCTAGGGTGCAGAGCAAAAGAGCGCAACCCGCCCGCCGCGTCCAGGCGCCGAACACCCCTTGGGCGTTTGGCCCGATGGGGTGGTTTTGCGACACTATAACAAGACTTCTTTACGACACTATACGAAACTTTATTGTACACCTATTTTTACAATTTGGCACAGAGCGATGTGCTGCGCGCGGCGGGGGGCTGCGGTAAACTTCAGCCTCTGCCGCGAAGGATATCGCAAAAAGGAGTGCCGGCAACAAAAAACGCCGACGCCTGCCTACTGACTGTTCGACCTGGCGGAGCAAAAAGGTGTATCATGTTTTATTCGTGCCCTTCTTCCCGCCGGGACGCAGCGCGCACACGAATCAACGCAGCGAAACACACACACATTGGAGACGCAGAGTAGATGCAGACGTCCATAACGGCCCGGAGCCAGGGGCGCATCCTGATCGTCGACGACGAACGCGACATCACCTCGGTTCTGAGCGATGTCCTGGGGGATAAGGGCTATGAAACGGTGGCCGCCCACGACGGGCTCGACGCGATAGAGAGGTATACGGCGGAGCCCTTTGATCTGGTGATCACCGACCTCAAGATGCCCCGCATGGGCGGCTTGGAGCTCCTCAAGGCCTTACGCGTGATGAACCGCGATGCGCTGGTCATTATGATGACTGGTTACGCTACGGTGGAGACGGCTGTAGACGCTCTTAAAAACGGCGCATACGATTATATTCTCAAGCCCTTCAAAGTGGGCGCGCTTCGAAAGGTGGTAGACCGGGCTTTTGAAAAAAAGCGGCTGGAAGAAGAGAACCTGCAGCTGCGCGAGCAGATAACACTTTTGAAGCTGTGCGAGGCGGTCTCGTCTAGCCTCTCTCTGGACGAGGTGCTCACCATGCTGGTGGATGCTGTGCGAAAAGAGGTGGACGCCGACGGCGTCGAGCTGCTCTTTCGTCCCCCCCGCTCACGCTCCTATTCCCGACGGCTGGCTGTCGGCAAGGCCGCTGATTTCGACGCCGTATTTCGCGATACCGAGCATTTCGAGCATACCTTTCACACCGGGCTCAGCCTACAGAGCAGGGGTGACGAGCTAAAGAACCTCCTCTGTCCCGAAGCCCAAGGCGAGATACGTTCGGCGCTCTCCGTGCCGCTTATGCGAAACGGAGAGATACTGGGGGTGCTTAGCGCGTATTCGTCGTCGGAGAAGCGTGCTTTTTTGCCCCGCGAAGAAAAAGCCCTGGTAGTCCTGGGCGACCGGGCGGCGACGAGCCTGGAGAATGCGCTGCTCTATGCCGACCTGGAGGGCAGCTTTCGCGAGACGATTCAGGGGCTGGCGCTGGCGCTGGAGGCAAAAGACGCCTATACCCACGGCCACTCCGAGAGTGTGACGCGCTACTGCGTGGGTATCGCCAAACAGATGGGGCTGAGCGAAGCTTTTCAGGGTCTTTTAGAGCAGGCGGGGCTCTTGCACGACATCGGCAAGATAGGCATCGCCTCCAATATCCTCAACAAGCCCGAGCCCCTTACCGCAGAAGAGTACGAGCTGATAAAGGCCCACCCCGCCACCGGCAAGCGGATACTGGAGAACATCTCTTTTCTAAAGGATGCCATCCCGATCGTCTACCACCACCACGAGCGCATAGACGGCAAGGGTTACCCGGAGGGGCTGGTCGGCGACGAGATTCCGCTGGGCGCGCGCGTGATGCAGGTGGCCGACACCTATGACGCCATGACCTCCAGCAGGGCCTACCGCACGAGGATGGGGCACGAAGATTCAGTGGCCGAACTCAGGCGCTTTTCGGGGACGCAGTTCGACCCCGAGTGCGTAGATGCGTTCATCAGAATGTGCGAGGACGAAGGCATACAGTGAGATCCGCCGCCGTCAGGCTGGCTGTTCTTGAACTGTTCTTGAACCGTTCTTGAACCGCTCTTGGACTGGACACCGGACGCTTGCCGCTGGCCCCGGCACGGCGGGAACCCTCGTGGGAGCGGCCCTGACGTGGGCGGTTTCCGGGCTTTTGGCCTTTCAGGCGAGCCAGCGGCGCCAGCGCGCGGCGACAATATGGGTGGAGCCCTCAAGCTGGCGCGTGCGGCGCGGCGTTTATATTGTTCAGGCTGTCTGATATAGTTTAGCCTTTCCCTGTCAGCCGACCTGTAAGTCGGCCCGCAAATTGGCCCGTAAATCGGGTTGGGGGGCGGCCGGAGAGTTTTGCCGGATGACGTCGCCGCAGGGCTGATGGCCCGGGGCCGAGCCCCTCGCCTTATAAGTCAGGAGTAGCCGTTGCGAGAGCGCCCGGAGATAAAACTAGCGAGTCTGCTCAAGGCTTCCGGGGGAGGCCCGCTGGCGTTGGCCGAGTCGTGTACCGGGGGGATGATCTCCCAGAGGATTACGGCGTTGTCGGGTAGCTCGCAGTTCTTTGAGCGGGCGCTCGTTGTCTACTCCAACAGGGCAAAAGTCGAGCTCCTAGGGGTCGACCCCACATTGTTTGAGCGTGAAGGGGCGGTTAGCCGGGCCTGCGCCGAGGCGATGTTGGAGGGGCTCTTTAGCCGCCACGGGGCAGCGCTGGGCGCGGCGGTCACCGGCATAGCCGGGCCCGACGGCGGCACCCCGGAAAAGCCGGTGGGGACCGTGTGGATAAGCTGGGGCACCCCGGACAAGCGCCGAAGCGAATGTCTGCACCTTGACGGTGATCGCGAAGCGGTGCGCAGACAGGCTGCCACCATAGTCCTTCGGCACCTCTGCGAGGCGCTTGGGTGACCACGCTAAAGCGTGCGTTTATCGCCATCGATCTTCCCGCCCCGGTTGTCGATGAGCTCGGCGAGTTCGTCCGCGTGCTGAAAAAAAGGGTGGAAGGCTTTCGCTGGGTCAAGCTCGAACCGCTGCACCTGACGTTGGGTCGAGCGAGGGGCCGGGTGTGCAACCTGACGCGAGCGATGAGTGAGCAAAGACAATTTATGGGGGGACCGTGGCGGGCGAAGAGCCTGGTGCTTTACGAGTCGGAGCTTTTAGGCGGCGGCGCGAAGCACATACCACGGGCCGAATACAAACTTGATCGGACTTGAACCTGGGTCCGGCGTAGACGTTTTAACGGAGATTACGATGGCAGACGATCGGAACAGTGCGGTAAAACTGGCAATAGGCCAGATCGAGAAGCAATTTGGCAAGGGCTCGATAATGCGCCTTGGCGAAGACGCGGGGCTCCAGGGGATCGAGGTCATCCCCAGCGGCGCGATTTCGCTTGATCTTGCCCTGGGCGTGGGCGGTTACCCCAAGGGCCGCGTCTGCGAAATTTACGGCCCCGAGTCTTCGGGCAAGACGACCCTGGCGCTGCACGTCATAGCCGAGGCGCAGAAAAAAGGCGGCATCGCCGCGTTTATCGACGCCGAGCACGCCCTTGATGTGGGCTACGCCAAGAACCTGGGGGTGGATGTCGAGAATCTGCTGGTTAGCCAGCCCGATTTCGGCGAGCAGGCGCTTGAGATAACCGAGGTGCTGGTGCGCAGCGGGGCGGTGGACGTAATAGTAGTCGATTCGGTGGCCGCGCTGGTGCCCCGCGCCGAGATAGAGGGCGAGATGGGCGACAGCCACGTCGGCCTTCAGGCGCGGCTGATGAGCCAGGCGCTGCGAAAGCTCACCTCGGCTGTGGCGCGCTCCAACACGCTGCTGATCTTCATCAACCAGATACGCATGAAGATAGGCGTGATGTTTGGCAATCCTGAAACCACCACCGGCGGCAACGCCCTGAAGTTCTACTCGTCGCTTCGTCTCGACATTCGCCGCATCGGTGCTATAAAGGACGGGGAGAACAGCGTGGGCAACCGCACTCGCGTCACCGTCGTCAAGAACAAGGTCGCGCCGCCCTTTCGCAAGGTCGAGTTCGACATCCTCTATGGCGAGGGAATCAGCCGCGAGGGCGACGTGATCGATCTGGCGGTGGCCCGCGACATAATCGACAAGCGCGGCTCCTGGTACCTCTATGGCGACGTTCGCATGGGGCAGGGGCGCGAGAACGTGCGCCGCTTTATGAAAGAGAACGTCGAGATACTAACAGAGATTGAAGAGCGCCTGATGAACGAACCCGAGAAGCCGACCGGCAAGTAAGCGTGCAAGAGGTCAAAAGGAAGGTTTTACATGGAACTTAA
>CAXMSR010000027.1:0-10683 GCA_964195725.1 uncultured Kiloniellaceae bacterium
ACGGCGTCATTTATCTGACCCCTTTTGGCTCGGAGAACCTCTCTTTTCCGCAGTTCTTCCCCATCGAGCCGATCACCATGGGTGGCGTTTCGATCTCGTGGACGCAGCTGGTCGGGTTACTGCTAACGGCGTCGCTGATCGGGGGGCTCTCCTGGTTCTTTAAAAAATCCACGCTGGGCATCGCGATGCGCGCTGTCTCGGACGATCAGTTCGCCTCGATGTCGGTGGGCATCTCGGTGCCCAAGGTCTTCGGGCTGGCCTGGGCGCTGGCGGGGCTTACCGCGGCCGCGGCGGGCGGCATAATCGGCAACATCTCGGGGTTAAACTTCGACACGCTGCACGCTTTTGGCATCCTCGTCTTCCCGGTGGTAATTCTGGGAGGGCTCGATTCTATCGGCGGCGCAGTGGTGGCGGGTATCATCATGGGGCTCATTCAGGAGTTCGCCAAGGGCTACCTCGACGGAGCTTTCGAGGGGCTAAGCGGCACCGCCGACGTGCTTCCCTACATCATCTTGTTAATACTGCTGTTGTTCAAGCCCCACGGTTTGTTCGGCACTCATGAAATCGAACGGGTATAGATATGGCAACCAACCGTTGGCTGGCCACTGGTAACTTCTTCACTACCTATAAGGAAGAGCAGCGCGTCTTTCTTACCCACATCGACCGAGTGTGTCTGTGGGCACTGGTAGCGGCGCTCTACGCGTGGCCCTTATTCTATCAGCTCAGCAACAAGAACATGCTCGTCCTCGACAGCATCCTGATAGCCATGATCGCGATCCTGGGGTTGAACCTGGTGACCGGCTTTGCCGGGCTGATATCGATCGGCCACGCGGCGTTTGTCGGGGTGGGCGCATATACCACCGCGCTTATCGCCAGCAGCCTTGGCACTAGCCACATGGTGATCACCCACGCCTGGCCGCTGGTCATCCTCTTTTCTGGATTGATTGGCGCGGTCTTCGGCGGCTTTGTCGGGTTGCCTGCGCTTAGGCTCAAGCACCTCTACCTCGCCATCGCCACGCTCTCTTTCCAGATGATCTTCGAGTGGACGATCAACGTCATGTCGCTCTTTAATCAGGGGCAGACGATGCCCATAGGGCGCGTCTTCTGGTTCACCGGCAAGATAGTGCGCAAAGACCATTATCTCTTCTGGTACTTCGCGGCGCTTACTATAATGGTGCTCTGCGGCTTCATGGTGCGAAACCTCCTTCGTACCCGCTACGGGCGCTGTCTGATAGCCGTTCGCGACAACGACCGCGCAGCCGATGCGATGGGGATGCACCCCGGCTTTCCCAAGGTATACGCTTTTGCGCTGGCGGGGTTTTTCGCGGGCATAGCCGGCGCACTCCACGCCTACCTCTATCGCGGCGCAGGCATCGAATCGTTCACGCTGCACCAGTCCATTTCGTATCTGGCGATGGCTATCGTAGGCGGCCTGGGCACGATCTCGGGTTCCTTTTTCGGCCCCGCTGCAATTCAGCTACTGGATCTTCAGGTCGAGCACCTGGCGACGTGGGCTGCCGGGTTCATGCCCGCCGGCATGAACCTCGCTACAGCACTAAAGCCGCTCTCTTTCGGCCTGGTCATCGTACTCTTTCTGATCTTCGAGCCCCGTGGCATCGCCAACTGGTGGCGCATCATCCGAAGCTATTTTAAACTCTGGCCCTTCAGGTATTAGAAGAGCCAATTCATTATATTTTCATTGCAGCAGCATTCATTCATCTGGTTTTTTTTAAACAGCCGCCCCGGCGGCACACACGTGAGAAGGAGAGAACATGAGAGATCGACGTCTATTAACGGTAGCGATCGTAACAGCGATAGTGGCCATGCTTGCCGTGGCCGCCCAGGCGGAAACGTATAAGATTGCGCTTTCCCTGGCGATCACAGGCCCCACTTCCGATGCTGGCAACCCCTACTCCAAGGGCGCAGAGGATTATGTCAAGTATGTAAACGACAACAATGTTCTGGGCGACAACTCGCTCGAATGCGCGATCCGCGACGACCAGTACAAGACCGACATCACCAAGCGCAACTTTGAAGAGTTCCTCGATTCAGGCATCGTGCTCTACCTGAACTACTCCACCGGCTCTACCCTGGCGCTCAAGAGCGATTTTGAAGAAGAGCAGATTCCGGTAATCCCGGCTTCGTTCCACGCCGGCAACCTGGTGGATTCGAACTACATCTTCCTGCCCATCGCCTCCTACTCCTCCCAGATGGTCGGCCTGGCCGAGTACATAGCCAACAACCACAAAGGCGACAAGCCCAAAGTGGCGATGTTCATCCACCCCTCCGCTTTCGGTCGCGGCCCCGTTGCTGACGCCAAAAAAGCCGTCGAAGCCGGCCTGAACGTCGAAATAGTGGAAGTGGTCGAGCACGGCAAAGACCTGGACAACACCGCTACGATCAAGCGTCTGCAGAAAAAAGGCGTTCAGGACGTCATCACCCACACCGTACAGTCTCCGGTAGCCACGCTGATCAAAGATGCCGAGCGCCTTGGCGTAGCCGCCAAGACCTTTGGCGAAGCAGGCAAGATCACCTTTCTTGGCGCGCACTACACCGGCGGCAACGACCTGATCGCTCTCGCTGGCTCGGCCGCCGAGAACTTCTTCTGGACCACCGGCTACACCCTGACCTCCGAGCCCGGCGCTGGCACCGATTTCCAGCTCAAGCTCGCCAAGACCTATGGTCGTAACGACAAAGTCGCCAACTCGCACAACTACACCAACGGCATGATGGTCGTACAGGTGGCGGTTGAAGCTATGCGGCGCGCGCTGGACCACGGCAATAAAATCACCAAAGCGACGCTCTACGAAGAGCTCAACAACATGAACGGCGACAACTGCTACGTCCCCGGCTCAACCACGGGCCCGGTCACCTACTCCAAGGATGACCACGAAGGCGTTGACAAGCTGCAGATCTACCGCGCCACCGACGGCGTATTCAAGTCCGTAGGCGAGCCTTTCGCTTCCGAGTTCATGAAAAAGATCTAGCAGAAAAAAATAAGTTACCAGTGGTTCGGAGCCCGCTCTTAAACCGGGCGGGCTCCGGGCTTCACTTTAAATTCAACTTCGAGATGGCACACAGACATGGTCAACAAAGCAGAGCAAAATACCGACAGATTATTGGAAGTGAACAATATTGAGGTCGTCTACAACGATATTGTTCAGGTGCTGCGAGGAGTCAGCCTCGGCGTAGCAGAGGGCGATATAGTCGCTCTCCTCGGAACCAACGGCGCGGGCAAGACCACTACACTGCGTGCCATCAGCGGGCTTCTTAAACCCGAAAACGGGTTCATCCGCGACGGCTACATAAAATTCAACGGGCATGACATCACCAATCTGCTGGGCACCCATGTGGTCGGCTACGGGACTGTGATGGTGCCCGAAGGCCGCCGGGTCTTCAAGCACCTCTCCGTTGAAGAGAATGTCCGCTCGGGCTCCACAACCCGCAAAGACGGCTCAAAGAAGATCAAGGCCGACTTTGACCGCATGTACGAGCTCTTCCCCAGGCTGGCCGAGATTCCCAACCGGATGGCGGGCTACTGCTCCGGCGGCGAGCAGCAGATGATAGCTATCGCGCGCGCGATGATGGCGGCACCCAAGATGCTGATGCTCGACGAACCCTCTCTGGGACTGGCGCCTCTGCTGGTAAAAGAGATCTTCGAGAACATCAAGCTCATCAACAAAGAGATGGGCACCACTATCCTGGTGGTCGAACAGAACGCGAAGATAGCCTTGGCTATAGCCAACTACGCCTACATCATGGAGTCGGGCAAGATCGTGCTGGAGGGCAACACCGATGATCTGGCGAACAACCCCGACGTTGAAGAATTCTACATGGGGATAACCAAGGGCGGCAGCCGTAAATCGTTCAAGAACGTCAAATCCTACAAACGGCGCAAGCGTTGGATGTAGGCAAAAACACAGCACCAGCACGGCGCAGGCGCACAAAACGCCGCGCCCTGATAAAGCGAAGGCTGGACACTTGGTGCAGCCTTTGTTTTTGTAACCACTATACTGGGCCGGACCACGATAAAGTTGAGGGCTACGCCGCACTTGCTCGAAAGCCTCACACGGGGCAACGGGCTCTCAACTAGCCAAAGGGGCCTAGCCAACTGCATTTCCAGTCGTAAAGGCATCGTTCATGGTTAGAGGCATAAAATGAAGTCGCTAAGAGCCTTGACGGGGGTTATGCTCCTCCTGGCGCTCTACACAAGCGCGGCTGCCGAAGATATCAGGATCGGGCACCTCGCCGATCTCTCCGGCCCCACCTCAACCGTAGGTGCCCCCTACGCTGCCGGGATAAAAGCCTACACCGACCTGATAAACGAGTCGGGCGGCATAAACGGCAAACAGATAAAGCTCATCACCGCCAACTACGCCTACAGAATCCCCGAAGCGTTCTCCTTCTACCGGAAATTCGTCTTCGAGGACAAGGTCCTGGCGATTCAGGGTTGGGGCACCGCCGACACCGAGGCCCTGACCAAAAAGGCAGGAAAAGACAGGGTGCCGTATCTGTCAGCCTCCTACTCCAGCCATCTGTGCGACCCCGCAACCGCACCCTACAACTTCTTCATCGCAGCCGACTACACCACACAGCTGCGCGCCGGGCTCAAGTACTTAAAAGAGAACTGGAGCGAAGAGCGCGCACCCAAAATTGCATTCATCTACCCCGACCTTCCCTTCGGCAGAGCCCCCATAAGGGGAGGCACAGCCTACGCGAGGCGGTTGGGGTTTGAAATAGTAGACGACCGCAATGTCGGCCTCAAAGCGACCGACGTCAAAGCGCAGCTCTCCGCCTTAAAGGCGGATAACCCCGACTTTGCCTGGATCGGGGGCACCACGCGTTCTGCGGCTGTCATCTTGAAAGAGGCTAAAAAGCTCGGTCTCAATACCGTTTTTCTTCTAAACATCTGGGGCAACGACGAGAACCTCGTAACACTCGCTGGCGACAGCGCCGAGGGCGCGCTGGGTATCCAGGCCGCAGCGGTCTACGGCGACGATGTGCCCGGCATGGCGACGCTTGAAAAAGCGACACAGAGAATAGCGCAGCCAACCCATTTCATCAGGGGCTGGGTCTCAATGATGGTGCTCTGCGAGGGGCTAAAGCGCGCCGACGACGCTGGGGCGCTCACCGGGCCCGGCATAAAGAAGGCGCTTGAGACGCTTCACGATTTCGACACTGGCGAGCTCACCTCGCCGATCTCCTATACCGCCGCCGACCACCGACCCAACATGTCGGCGAAGATCTACGAGTTTTCAGGCGGCAAGATGAACTACAGAGACACCATAGTGCTGGAGCGCCAAGCCGACTGGTTTGGGCGCTAATGTATTTTGCAATATCGACAACTACTACACTCCGCTGCGAGAGGGGGTCCTAATGGACAGAACAACGGGGTACCTAAACCCCACCGAAGAGACTGCAAGCTGGGATGAAACGGTATCGCTTCATCAGGACAAGCTAGGCCAAGTGCTGGCACATGCGTGGGGAAACGCCCCAGCCGCACGGGCTTGCATGGAAAGCGCGGGGGTAGCTCCCGGCGACATTAAAACCCTGGACGATCTCCAGAAGATCCCCGTCACCCCCAAGGCCGAGCTTGTGCGGATGCAGCAAGCCAACCCTCCCTTCGGCGGGCTCCTGGCGGTTGACGTCTCCGAGCTGGAGTATATCTTCCGCTCGCCCGGCCCCATCTATGATCCGAAGGCCAAGGGTGAAGGCTGGGGGTGGGAAGAAGCGCTCTTTGCCGCAGGGCTACGCCCGGGCGACGCCACCATCAACACCTTCGGCTACCACATGACCCCCGCCGGAAAGATGTTTGAAGCCGGGGCCACCGCCATCGGCTGCGCGATCATCCCCACCGGCATCGGCGAACGCGAGACCCAGGTGCAGTTGATGAAGGATTTGGGCGTAGGGAGCTTCATCGGCATGGCCTCCTTTCTTCTACAGATAGGGGAAAAGGCGATTGAGATGGGGCTCGACCCCCGAAAAGACCTCAACGTCCGTGCGGCGTTCTCCACCGCCGAGCCCCTGCCCGATGCTCTTCGCAATAGCGTCGAAGAGATGTTCGGCCTCCTGTGCCGACAGGGCTACGGCACCGCAGATTGCGGCTGCATCGCCTTTGAGTGCTTCCACAAGGGCGGCATGCACGTATCTTCAAAGTCCATCGTCGAGATCGTAGACCCCACCACTGGCCTTCGCATGCCCGACGGCGAGATCGGCGAGGTGGTCGTCACCCTCTTTAACCGCGCCTATCCGCTCATCCGCTTTGGCACTGGTGATCTGTCGGCGATCGATCCGGGAAGCTGCTCGTGCGGCCGCACCAGCCCCAAGCTGCGCGGCTGGCTGGGACGCGCCGACGATTTGGTGAAGGTAAAGGGAATGTTTATTCACCCCGGCATGGTGCGCCAGGCGATGGCCGCGTTCTCCGAGTGCCCCAGCTACCGGCTGGTGGTCACCCGCGTAAACAACCGCGACATCGCCACCATGAAGATCGAAAAGACCTCCGACGACGTGAAAGCGCTGTCGGCCAAGCTGGGCGAAGCGTTTAGAAAAACCTTCGCCATCGGCTGCGCCGTGGAGTGGGTCGCCCCCGGAGAGCTCCCCCAAGACGGCCTGGTACTGGAAGACACCCGCTCCTGGGATTGACCGACACAGTACCATCGAACCCGAACAAACTACGCTGCCGGCCTTTGCCCCCCAAAGGTCGGCAGCGTTTTATTTAAATCCTGCTACAACCAGCTAAAATCCGGCCTTCCAAGACTCGCGCGGCCACTGCCGCTCCGGCAAAATACCGGCAAAATACCAGCAATGTACCGGCAAAGTACCGGCCACCTCCGCACATCGCGCTTGCTACGCCTTCGCTTCAAAAGCTGAAAAGTTGAGCTCCGCCCCGCAAACGGGTAGATTTGTCACTTGCGCCTCACCCCAACCGACAAAGACGACCACCGACATGAGCGACAAAACACCAGCCCTTTTGATACTTGATTGCGACGGAGTGCTCATCCGCTCCGAGCTCGCAAACCTCGCCTACTACAACCAGCTGCTGACCCATTTCGGCCACGCACAGATCAAGCGTGACGACCGCGACAAGGTGCAGCTCTTTCACACCCTCTCCACTCCCCAGGTGATCGAGCGTTTTTTTACCGCGAAAGAGCGCGCAGAAGTTTTAAATTATGCAAAAAGACTTGAATATTCCAATTTTACCGGCATGCTTACAGTAGAGCCGGGGTGGACCGAGGCGCTGCCCAGGCTGGCTGGCCGGATGAAGGTGTGCGTAGCCACCAACCGGGGCGAGAGCGTACACGGCCTGCTTAAAAGCTTTGGTCTTCACGACTGGATGGAGAAGATTTTTACCATCAACGACGTCGCAAGACCCAAGCCTGCCCCTGATCTTCTCAGCGCGGCGCTGGCGCACTTTGACGTAGCCGCGAGTGCTGCGGTGTACGTAGGCGACTCGGCGCTCGATCATGGCGCAGCCACAGCGGCTGGAGTACCCTTTATCGGGTATCGCTACCCGGAGTGCGACAGCTGGGTAAGCGGCGTAAGCGAGTTAGAGAGACTACTGCTGCCCAAGGCGGCTTGATCTTCAATATAAACCACTTCAACGGAGGATCGCATGAGCCAGAAAGACCATTTCAAACCAAGCGACAGCAGCACCCTTCACCGAGGCTGCCACACCGGAAGCGAAGCCGACCTTTGCCCTTGTGGTTCGGGTCACGCTTTTGAAAAATGCCACGGCGCACCCTGCGAGTGCGGCTCGGGCAAACCCAAGCTCAAGTGCTGCCACACCGACGACATCTAGCTGCAACCCTCTATGAAAGGGCAAAGCGGCGCGACCTGCCAAAGAGGGTCGCCGCTTCGCCCATCTCTTAATCTGAGGCTGCATGGCCAGACGCGTACTGGTTGTTGACAATGACCGCAAGCTAAACGATCTGGTGCGCGAGCGCCTTTTGGCGGAGGGGTTTGAGTGTCTTCAGGCCTTTGACGGCGCCGAGGCCAAGAGCATCTTTGACAGCGCGGCCCCGGATGCCCTCGTGCTTGACCTCGGCCTGCCCGGCACCGCCGATGGCGTAGATGTTCTGCGCTACGTCAAAGAGCGCTGCCCCTTCACCCCTGTACACATCCTCTCCGACAACTTAACCGAACAGAAGAGCGCCCACGCCCTGAGCTTTGGCGCAGACGGCGTCTATGCCAAGCCCCTGGTGGGCGACGAGCTGGTAGCGGGCCTTGCGCGCAACATCGCACACAGCCGCCACGAGCGCGAGGTGGCAAAGCGCCACCACTGGCCCGGAGAGGACGTCGACCACTGGATGGGGCGGCTCTTTCTAAACGCCCCGGCGGCACTCATACACGTCGACCCCGACAATACGATCCGCGCGGTTAATCGCGCCGCCGCCAGCCTTCTGGGAAACCGCCCTGAATCGATCATCGGAAAAAACATCCTTGAGATAGTCGGCACCCAGGTGACGCGCCAGTGGCTCGACGTGGTACGCACCGAGGCCGCCACCCCCCAGGGTTACGAGGGCGAGCTGCATCTTCGGCGTGGGGCGCGCGCCACCTTCCCCGCCGCCATCACCTCCGTTGAGCGCCCTGAGCCCGGGCACCTGCTCTTAAGCATCCGTGATCTCACGCGGCAAAAGAGGCTTGAAGAGCAGCTCTTGCAGTCCAAGCACCTGGCGAGCCTGGGCAAGGTGGTAGAGGGCGTAGCCCACGAGGTGCGCAACCCGCTCATCGCCATAGGCGGGTTCGCCCGAAAGATAAAGCGCGAGATCGCCGAAGATTCGCCCCATAGCCAGTATCTGGAGATCATCCTCAAAGAGGTCGTGCGGCTCGAAGCGATGGTACACGACATCGAGCAATACGTAAGCTTTGCCAGCACCAACCCGCAGACCTTCCGCGCCGAAGACCTCGGCGACATCGTCTCCGAAGCCTTCCGCGCCGCAAAAGACAACATCGAGAACGCAGAGCTCATAACGGCCACGCTGACCATCCCCGAGGGCACCCCCAACGTCTTCGGCGACCGCGACCTCATGCTGGAACTCTTTGACGCTCTCCTGGAAAACGCCTACCATGCCATGCCAGAGGGTGGGCGGCTAAACGTCGAAGTGGGTTTTGTAGAGGGCTGGGTACGGGTGATAGTCGCCGACACCGGCGTTGGCATCGAGACCGAGCTCGTGGAAGAGGTGTTCGACCCCTTCTTCACCTCCAAAACGGCAGGCGCAGGGCTGGGATTGGCAAAGGCCTACATGATCTGCGAAGATCACGGCGGTCACATCTATCTTGACTCGAAAATAGGCGAGGGCACCACTTGCACGGTAATTCTTCCCATCGATCGCAGACAGGTCGAGAGAGCATAGCGGTAAGAGCCGCAGCGCCGATACTAACGGTGGCGCTGGTGGTGGCGCTTATCACAGTCCTTATCCCGTCGCCCGGAGCGTCCGACATCTACATGCGGCGCACTCCCGACGGAAGGCTGGAGTACACCGACACCCCCACCGTGATGGACGGCTACAAGATGATCGTGCGCGAATCGCCTGAAAAACTTCCCTGGCGCGAGTACGCGCACATTCAGGCACGACGTCACGATCTCGACCCCAAGCTGGTGCGGGCGCTCATCTACGTCGAGTCCGCCGAAAACCCCGTCGCCGTCTCCAGCAAAGGCGCGCTTGGGCTGATGCAGCTCATGCCGGGAACCGCCAGCGAGCTGGGCGTAGAAGACCCGCTAAGGCCGTTGGACAACGTGAGGGGTGGAGTAAAATACCTCTCCCAAATGCTTAAGCGTTTCGGCGGGGATGTGCGGCTGGCGCTGGCAGCCTACAACGCCGGGCCCGGCGCAGTGGAAAAACACGGCGGCATCCCTCCCTACCCGGAAACCATGGAATTTGTTGAGAAAGTCTTACGTATTTACAAGCGCGCGGTCATTGACGATAGTTAAGGGCAAATTTGCTATCATTGTGCTTGACATGCTCACTCATTTTGGGCAAAATGCGCTTTCGAAATCCAGAGCGGGACTAACTCAGTGGTAGAGTGCGACCTTGCCAAGGTCGAAGTCGCGAGTTCAAATCTCGTTTCCCGCTCCACTTCGAATACAAACGGTCTAACGACCGTGTGCGATAGTTGCCGGGCATATCCGGCACCCAAAGGACTGCGATAGCAGTCCTTTTTTTCGTCTGGAATCTAGCGATTGCAATAGAGCCACAGCCAAACGCACTGCCACCGCCACCGCCACCGCCACCCCCGCCCTCGCCACAGGCCGTAAGCCGAAGCAGGCCGAAGGCTTCGCCGTGAAGCCCACGGCAAACCAACCCATCAAGTATACTCATTAAGCAGTGTTGCCCGGGATCAGGCGAAGTAGGTGGTCACCGCGCTGTGTTCGCGCCGGGGGATGGCGGGCATGTCAGCGGCGGGCACTCCCACCGGGAGCAGCCCCACTACATCCAGTGCTTCCGAAACCTGTAGGGTTTTGTGGATATGCCCCTTGTCGTACATCGTGAACCAGAGCGAGCCCAGCCCCTTGGCGGTGATCGCCAAGAGCATGTTCTGGATGCAGGCCGAGGCGGCTTTGACGTGTGCGCCCTCCTCCGACATAAAACTCCCCAGGCCGATTTTTGACGGATCGGCGGCGATAAAGATCAGCGCCTTGGCGGCGGCGATAAAGCTCATATCATATTTTGCAACCCACCCCTT
>CAXMSR010000028.1:0-10584 GCA_964195725.1 uncultured Kiloniellaceae bacterium
CTTGGGGTGGACAAGGCTACCATCATGCCCGAGATCGACCGCGTGGGTAACGGCTTCATCTCTGTCATCGGGTACCAGCATCAGGGATACGCAGTGGTAAGGGTGCCGTAGCGTACAGATGTATTGCCGCTGAAACAAAAAGGGCCGCCCCTGTTACAGGAGCGGCTCTTTTCAGTCAGCTGTTCGCCACCTTCAGGCGCTCTGCCGGGTCGGCTACCACTCTTCGATGATCGTCTCGCCCTTTATCAGGTCTTCGTAGCTCTCGCGTTCGCGGATCACTTTATACTTGTCGCCCTTCACCATCACCTCTGCCGGGCGGGGGCGCGAGTTGTAGTTGGAGCTCATGGTGAAGCCGTAGCCGCCTGCGCTCATGACGGCGAAGAACTCGCCCGCTTCCAGCCTGGGCAGCTCGCGATCCTTTGCCATGAAGTCGCCCGACTCGCAGATCGGCCCCACCAGATCGGCGAACTGGGTCTCATCGGTTTTTTTCACCGCGAGCACGCCGTGGTAGGCGGAGTAGAGGCTTGGACGAATGAGGTCGTTCATCGCTGCGTCGCCGATGATAAAGCGCTTGTCTTCGCCCTCTTTGGTGTAGACCACCCGGCCCACCAGCACCCCGGCGTTACCGGCGATGGCGCGGCCCGGCTCCATCACCAGGGTACAGCCCAGATCCTGAAGCTCGTCGATCAGGGCTTTGCCGTACTCGGTGGGGTGCGGCGGCGTATCGACCTCTTCGTAGGGGATGCCAAGGCCGCCGCCCACGTCGAAGTATTTGATGCCGATCCCCTCTTCGCGGAGGTCGAGGACGAGCTTTTTCAGCCGCTTCACCGCGTCGATGAAGGGCTCGATCTCAGTTATCTGGCTGCCGATGTGGCAATCGATGCCCACCACGTCCACGTTGGCCAGCTTCGCGGCGGCCCGGTACTCCAGCCGCGCGCGCTCGATGCCGATGCCGAACTTGTTCTTTTTCAGCCCGGTGGAGATGTAGGCGTGGGTGCGCGGGTCGACGTCGGGGTTGACGCGGATCGACACCGGCGCGCGCACGCCCAGCTGCGCGGCCACGCGGTCGATCGTCAGTAGCTCCAGCGGGCTCTCGACGTTGAACATGAGGATGCCCGTCTCCAGCGCGTATTTGATCTCGTCCTCGCGCTTGCCCACGCCGGAGAAGACGATCTTTTTGGGGTCGGCCCCGGCCTTTAGCGCTCGAAAGAGCTCGCCCCCAGAGACGATGTCGGCTCCGGCTCCGTTTTTAAAGAGTGTGTTCAGCACGGCGATGTTCGAGTTCACCTTGACCGAATAACAGACCAGATTATCCACCGTGGCGAAGGCCCCGGTAAAGGCGTCAAGGTGCCGGGTCAGCGTCGCGTGGCTGTAGCAGTAGAGCGGCGTGCCCAGCTCGGCGGCCAGCTCGGATAGCTTTACCTCTTCGCAGCACAGCTCGCCCTCCACGTATTTAAAGTGGTGCATCGTATCCTCCCTATGAAAGCTTATGGGCGTCGTCTGCCGTGTCGCCCTGATTTAAAATCGGTGCCGGCGCGCTTTCGGGGAAGCGCCTGAAAATTCGTATCTCAATTACATACAGCATTACATACAGCTAAATCGCCCGGCGTTCAAATGGGAAGGCGACTTTTTTGGTGATCGTTCGGTGCTTGCCGGATGTTTGTTTGTTTTTTACCCGGTATTTGCCCGCTGTTTGTCCGGTATTTGGCCGACATTTGCCCTAATACTGCGACCAGTCCACCAGTTTGACCGACTGGTCGGCATCGTTTCGCTCTATGGTGCAGTCCACCTTGCGGGTGACCCCCCCGACAGTGGCGCCGATGAGGATGCGAAAACGGGTGGACTGAGTGGTAAAGGGCAAATAGCGAGTGTTCTTGGGCAGATAGGTGCCAAGGAGGCTGGTGTTGTCCGGCAGGTCGTCGTAGAGCTCCTGGGCTTCGTCGAAGCCGATCGTCGCGTTCATGGCATAGAGGACGGCGGGCGGCGCGGTGTATGCGTTTATCTCCTTGGCGGCGCGGGTGTCGAGATGGCGCGCAAGCTCTGCCAGCTGCGCGGGCGAGAGGTTGTCGAAGAGCTCGATGCGCCCCAGCTCGTCGATGTGCTCGGGCGGGGTGTTGGGGACTGCGAAGTTCTGGTTGTACTCGTACTCACCGTGGTTGTCGGCGTCGATCCAGTCCACCAGCGCCAAGGCCAGATCATCGGGGTTTACCTCTTCAAAATCCAGCCCCTCGAAGAGCTTGACCAGCGCGCGCAGGTGATCGGGCACCACATCGCCCTGCGCGTCCAGAAGCGCGGCGATGGGGAACTTGCCGAACTGGTCTTCGATGCGGATCGTCACCACGTCGTTGTTTACCGGGATCGGCATCGCGCTCCCGGCTTCGTCGCCGGGGAACCACACCTCGTTGCGATCGTCGATGTTGTTGCCCAGCGTCATGTCGGTGCGCAGGAGCATCGCCGCCGCCGCGTAGCCCGAGCGCGTAAGGGCGTGCGCCTGCAGAGCCCTGACGGAGTTTGTCGCCGAGACCGACTCCAGATGAGTGCGGCGCTGAAACTGAACCACCGCCAGCGCCAGGAGCCCCACTATAACCACTACGAAGAGGAGTGCTGCGCCGCGTTTTGGGTCTAGCCCGCGCGCTCTATGCATTCGGTCACCGTCCATAGACTGTCGTCGCCGTGCGCATGTAGGTCACGCTCTCGTCGGTGCCCCAGCTCATCACTATGCGCACCATCAGGGGCAGGTTCAGGGCCGTGGCCGTAGCCGTGACCCCGCCCCAGTTGTCCAGCCACTCCTCCCCGTCGTAGCACTGCACGAGAAAGCCCGTCAAATCTTCCACCATGGTGAAGGTGAAGCCGTCGCGCTCGATGTCGCCGTAGGGGTCGCCCAGCTCGGTGCGCCTTAGCAGCAGCCGCCCCTCGGGGCTCTCGGAATCGACGAGGGGCTGATAGAGGATGCGCGTGTCGCCGCCGGGGCGGATGCCCGAGATGGCCGGGGTGCGGCTGGAGAACTCCAGCGTGGAAAAACCATCGGCTGAAGTCGTGAGGAGAAAGGGCGTGACCTCAGGGCGGGTGTCGGAGTAAAACGCCATCGCCAGCTCGTCGGCGATGCGAGTTGTAACCACCGCCGCCAGGTGGGTGGCCTCGGTGGCCTCCTGCGCCGCCTCGCGGTTGCGCATGGAAGTGGAGTAGACCCCCTGCACCAGCGTCACCAGCATAGCCAGCACCGCCAGCCCCACCAGCACCTCTACGAGCGTGAAGCCCCCTTCGCTTGTCCTTGTCCTTGAGTAGCTCATGGCTTTGGCCCCAGCGTGTAGTAGACAGTCTCGACGGAGCGCGCCCGATTTCTCTCCTGCCAGTGAATCTGGAGAGTCACCTGCCGAAGGTCGGGTACGGCGACCGAGATCGCGCCGGCGCTCGCCCCCAGAGAGGCGGCGTAGCCCAGAAGCGCCGGATCGACAAAGACGTCGCCCACCTCGCGGCGCCAGGTGAAGCGGTCGAACTCCTCGCCAAAATCGCCCTTCGACTCCTCGTAGTCCTCAAAGCCGTTTACCTCTGTTTTCGCCAGAAGCTCGCGGGCCAGCGCCGTGGCGGTAAAGACGTCGCGGGTGTGGGCCTGGCTGCGGATGGCGCTCATCTGCGCGCCGACGAGCACGGCAAAGGAAGCGGCGAAGATCCCCAGCGCCACCATAAGCTCCAGGAGGCTAAAGCCTGCCCGCCTTTGAGTATAAAAACAGCGGCGCGCTCCCATCAGTCACCCATCCTTACGCGGCCATCGCGGATCTTTGCCCGCCCGGTAAGGGGGTGGATGATCAGGGTGTATTCTCTGTCGTCCTCGTCAACGAGGTGAATCCAGGTGGGAGAGGCCCACCCCTGGGGCAGATACCGCGTAAGCGCGCGCTCCTGGGTCACGAGCCCGTCCAGAGAGGTCTCTACGTCTACAATCTGCAACCCTTCGGGGAGGAGGACTTTGCCCACCGGCAGGCTGGCCGAGGGCTCGTAGCGGCGGGTTTCGTCGTTCATCTCGCCCGCCCAATAGGTCTGCTCGTCAAACTCGTAGACGATCGCTAGACTTTTTTTTTAATAGCGGAGTGCTCGAAAATTGCCTGGGAGTGGGCCGACATGAGGCGCAGCGCCTCGCTCCGCTCCATCGAGGCGGAGCGCGGCAGGCGCGGCAGCACTATCGCCGAAGCCGCCGCGACTATGAAGAGGACGACCACAAGCTCCAGGAGCGTGAAGCCGCCTTTTGAAACGCGCAGGGTAGGTGCGCGCGCGGTCACCGTAGCTCCCAGCTGTTGATGTCTTTGCTGTCGTCCTCGCCGCCGGGTACGCCGTCGGCACCAAAGCTGGAGAGGTCGAAATCGCCGTTAACGCCGGGTGCGATGTAGTGGTATTCATTCTCCCATGGGTCTTTGGGGGTCTTGTCCATGTAGCCGCCTTCGCGCCACTTTTTGGCTTCGCGCCCGCTGGTGGGGGCCACTACCAGAGCGTCTAACCCCTGCTCGGTGGAGGGAAAAAAGCCGTTCTCCACCTCGAACTGGTTGAGCGCGTCTTCAAGGGCGCGTATCTGTATCTGTGCTGTCTGGACGCGCGCTTTTCCCGTCGTGCCGGTCAGCTTTGGAAAGACCAGCGCCGCCATCAGGCCGAGGATGACCAGCACCACCATCAATTCGATAAGGGTCAGGCCGTCGCGCTCGCGAAGGTCAATGGAGTGTCTCGTTTTTGCTCTCATTGCATTGCACCTGTAAGTTCGAAGATAGGCATTAAGATAGCGTAGATTACAAAGCCGACAACCCCGCCCATGCCCAAGATCATAAGAGGCTCTAAAAGCGAAGTCAAGGAGGCCACCACTGCTTCGAGGCGCGCCTCGAAGGCCACCGACACCTTTAAGAGCATACGGTCGATTGCCCCCGATTCTTCGCCCACCGCCACCATTTGGCGTACCTCGACGGGAAACTGCCCGGTGTCTTTTAGCGCCATGTGGAGGCTCTTGCCCTCGCGCACCTCGTCGGTGGCTTTCGCCAGCGCCCGCTCGATGACGGCGTTGGAGACCACCGGCCTGCATATGTCCAGGGCGGTAAGAAGCGGCACCCCCGCCGATATCAGCGTGCCCAGGGTTTTGGTAAAGCGCACCTGTGCTGCCAACCGCACCAGCGAGCCTACCCTGGGGATCTTCAAGAGCAGGCGGTCGATCTGTTCGCGACCGCTTTCGGTGCGCTGATAGGCACTGAGGCCAAAAAAGCTCGCCACCGCAAAAAAGAGCGCCAGGGGCCACCAGTCGCGGGAAATTTCGCTAATCGACAAGAGCACGCGCGTCGCGGTGGGCAGCTCTTTTCCCAGATCGGTGAAGACCTTGGTCACCTGCGGCACCACGACGATCATCAAGAGCGAGAGGATGACCACCGCGACTATCCCCATCAACACCGGATAGGTGAGCGCGGCCATGATCTTTCGGCGCAGCGCCAGCGAGGACTCCAGAAAATCGGCCAGCCGCTCCAGCACTACGGGCAGCATGCCGCTGGCTTCGCCCGAGGCCGCCATGTTGCGGTAAAAGCTGGAAAAAACGCGGTCGTGCTCACCCAGCGCGTCGCTAAGGCTCGCGCCCTCGTTTACCCGTTCGCGTACCTGGGAGAGGATAAGGCGCGTGCGCTCGGCCTCGGCCTGTTCCACCATAGAACCCAGCGCGTCCACCAGCGGCAGCCCGGCGTCCAGAAGCGTCGCGAGTTGGCGGGTCAGGAGTGCTAGCTGCGGCAGCGGTATGCCGCGTTTTAATGAAAATATGCTCGTTTTTGTGCCGGAGGTCGCTTTTTCGCGCTCGGCCTCGCCCAGCTCGGTGGCGAAGATGCCGTCGCTCTTTAATCTCGCGCGCGCGGCTCTCGGGCTCTCGGCGTCAACGATGCCCCGGACATTTTTGCCGCGCCGGTCGATCCCCTCGTACTCGAAGACCGGCACGCTAGGTTACTCCTCGAAAAAGCATCAAGCCTCTTCCTGGGTTACCCGAATGACTTCTTCGGCGGTAGTGACGCCGCGCGCAGCCTTTGCCGCGCCGTCGTGGCGAAGAGTCAGCATCCCGCCCTCTACCGCCATGCGCTTGATCTGGCTGGCGTCGGAGCCCGCCATTACGTGGTGTCTGATCTTGTCGTCAACATTTAAGAGCTCGTAGATGCCCAGGCGTCCCCGGTAGCCCGTCTGTCGGCATTCTTCACAGCCGGTGGCGTGGTAGAGCACTCCGCCGGTGAGCTGGTCGCGCGTAAGCGCCAGCTCGGCCAGCTCGCTGTCGGTGGGCTCGTAGGGGGTTTTACAGTCGGGGCAGAGCACCCGCACGAGCCGCTGGGCGATGATCGCTATGACCGAAGAGGCTACCAGAAACTGCTCGACGCCCATCTCCACCAGCCTCGTCACCGCGCTGGCGGCGTCGTTGGTGTGCAGGGTCGAAAATACCAGGTGCCCGGTCAGCGACGCCTGAATGGCGATCTCGGCGGTCTCAACGTCGCGAATCTCGCCGACCATTATCACGTCGGGGTCTTGGCGAAGGATGGAGCGCAGCCCTGCTGCGAAGGTGAGGTCGATCTTCGGATTGACCTGTATCTGGCCGATACCCATTATCTGATACTCGATCGGGTCTTCGACGGTGATGATGTTCACGTCCTCGGAGTTGATGCGCGTAAGCCCGCTGTAGAGCGTCGTCGTCTTGCCCGAGCCGGTGGGCCCGGTGACCAGCAATATCCCGTGAGGGCGCTTGATGAGGCCTTTAAACTGCTCAAGGCGCGTGCCGCCAAGGCCCAGCTCTTCCAGCTTCAAGAGCACCGCCGATTTGTCGAGCAGGCGCATGACCACGCGTTCGCCAAAGGCGGTGGGCAGCACCGAGACGCGGATGTCGATGTCTTTTCCCGCCAGCTTGATGCGGATGCGGCCATCCTGGGGCAAGCGCTTTTCAGCGATGTCTAGCCCCGCCATTACCTTTACGCGGCTCACTATGGGGGCCTGGAGCGATTTGGGGGGGGTGAGCACTTTGTAGAGCAGGCCGTCGATGCGGTAGCGCACCACCAGCTCTCGCTCGAAGGGCTCGATGTGAACATCGCTGGCGCGGTCTTTGGCGGCTTGGAACAAGATGGTGTTAACCAGCCGGATGACGGGGGCCTCGTCGTCGGCGTCGAGAAGGTCGCGCGGCTCGTCGAGGCTGTGGGCCAGCGCGTCGAGCCCCTCGGCGTCAAAGTCCTCCATCATCTGCTCGGCGCTGCTTGAGGCCAGTTCATAAACGCGGTTTATCGCCGCCTCGACCTCGCCTGCCGGAGAGACCCTCGCGGTTACCGGGCAGCCGTAGATGACCTGAAGGTCGCCAAGGGCCGCCAGCCCCTCGTCGTTGGACAGCGCCACCTCGACGCCATTCTCGGTGCGCCGAAGCGGCACGAGCCGGTTTCGGCGGGCAAAGTGGATCGGCACCGCCTCGGTCAGATCGGGGGTTATGGCGCTTATATCCACCTTCTCGTCAAAAGGCAGCCCCATGTACTTGGCCACCGCCCCGGCCAGGGTGACGGGCTCAACCAGCTTTAGCTGTTCCAGCGCCGCCGTAAGGGTGCCGCCCTGATCGAGCTGGGTTTGGCGCGCGCGCGCCAGCCCCTCGTCGTCGAGCACTCCCGCGTCGAGCAGGAGTTTTTCAAGAGACGCGGACGAGTACACCGTCTATTTCCCCGCCGCCGGAGTGTCGGCGCTCTCGTCGGAGGTCTTCTCGGCCTCTCTTTCCAGCGTAGCTTCTTCCTCTGCGGTCAGTTGCCCGGTGAGGCGGTGTTTTTCAAGGATATCTCTGTCGTACTGCGCGCGTTTTTCCTGTGTCAGCTTCTCCAGGTCGCCGTAGTCGCGGATGATGTGGGGTGTGAGGAAGATCATGAGATTGGTCTTTTCACCCGCTTTGCGCTCACTCTTGAAGAGCAGGCCGAGGATGGGGATGTCGCCCAGACAGGGTACGGAGTTGGTGGTTATCTCCTTGCCCTCCTGGATGAGGCCGCCGATAACGACGGTGGAGGCGTCTTTGACCACCACGGTGGTCTTGGCCGAGCGTTTGGTGGTGGAGGGGGCGTTTTTCGAGCCGCCGGTGGCGACGGAGACGACATCGCTGACCTCTTGGAAGAGCTTTAGCTTTACAAAGTTTTCGTCGTTTATCTGGGGCGTAAAGCGCAGCGTGAGCCCCACGTCGCGATACTCGAAGGTGAAGATCGGCTGACCGTTGGAGTCGAACTTCTCACTCGTCTGGAAGGGGATGTTGTCGGAGACGATGATCTCCGCCTCTTCGTTGTCGGTGGTCAAAAGGTGCGGCGTGGCGATTACTTCGAGGTCGCCTTGAGTTTGCAACGCAGTGATGACGGCACCCAGATTGGGGTAGGTGATGCCGCCGACCTCGATGGTGCCGTCGATAGCCGCCAAAAACATGCCCGAAGGTGTGGCAAAGGGGTTGGTGGCGAGCCCTCCCAGGGCCGCCATCTGGCCAAAACCGCTGCCGCCGACGACGTTGAAGCCACCTTTCGTGGGGTCGGTGGTGGTGCGCCACTCAACACCCATCTCCACCGCCTTGTCGTAGCTCATCTCGATGATCATCGCTTCTATCAGCACCTGCGGGCGGCGAACGTCGAGCTTCTCGATCACCTCTTTTAGCGTCTGAAAGTCCTGGGGTACCGCCATTATCACCAGCGAGTTGGTGGTCTTGTCGGCGGTGATGTTGACGGCGTTCTCAAAGTTTACCGGCATCGAGGTGTTGGTGGAGCCGGGGCTCTTGACCACCTGGCGCTGCACTGCGCCGGGCTTGCCGGGCTTGGCTTTTATGCCCGCCGCCTTGGAGATGGTGGTCAGCACCGAGGCGATGTTGTCGGCGTCGGCGTATTTGAGCTGGTAGACGTTGATCTTGCCGGTGCCGCTGGGGATCTCTACGTCGAGCACCTTGACGAGCTTGTCCACCTGCGCCATGGAAGCCTCGTCGGCGACCACTATCAGCGAATTGGTGCGGCTGTCGGGGATGATCCGTACCTGTACGTCGCCTCCCGAAGAGGTGCCGGACACGCCGCCCTTGGCACCGGGGGCGATGCGCCGCCGGGAAGTTGGCGCGCCCTGGCCGACCACCGCCTGCTGTAGCGTGGCCGCGATGGTGTCGGCGGCGGCGTGGGCGAGATGGTAGATGCGCATCTCGGCGCCTTCGCTTTCCATGTCGATCTGCTCGATGATGCCCAGGAGGCGCTCGATGTTGGAGTTGGCGTCTGCGATTATCAGCGTGTTGGTGGGTTCATAGGATTTAATATAGGCGTGGGCCGAGCCCAGGGGCTTGATGATCGCCTCGGCGGCGGTTGCCTGGATGAACTTAAGCGGCACCAGCCGGGTGACAAAGCGGTCGCCGGGGTCGGCGGGGCCGAGCACCGTCTCGATGTTTGTCTGCTTTGCGGTCTGCTGGGGGACGATCTTCAAGAGCTTGCCGGACTCGACGATGGTGAGCCCCTTGCTGCTAAGTATCGCCTGAAATACCTCGTAAGCCTCGTCCAGGGTGAGCGGGGTGGGGCTGATGACGGTGACCGTGCCCTTGTTGCCGATAACGTTGTCGTCGAGGATGAAGTTCTTTCCCGTCAACTTGGAGATGAGCTTTACCACATCGGGTATCTCCATGTTGTCCAGGTTCATCTCGATGCCGTTTGCGGCGGCGACGCTGCAAAAGAGCGTGAGCGCGCAGAGCGCGACGAGCAGCTTTTTTATCGTTACAGACATATCGGCTCCCTTGAGCGTCTAGCGTATTTCATAGGTAAGAGTTATCGGCTTGTTGCGCCTGACCAGGTTGATCTGCACAGAAGCTTCGCTTTGTAACGCCGAGAGCGCCTGATACGCCTGATCGATGCCGTTTAGCTGGAGGCCGTTGACCTCTTTTACTATATCGCCGTTGCGCACACCCAGCCGGGCGAAGATAGAGGCGGGCTTGATCTCGAATATCTTGAAGCCGTCCGCTACGCGCTCGGCGTTCAGGTTGGGGATGACCCGCACTTCGGTGATGAGTTGGCTGAGGTTGTCGAGCGATTGTTCCACCTGCCCCCGGTCGATCACCCAGGAGTTGTCGCCGACCTTGCGGATGGCGGTGGCGTCAAACGTTGAGGCGTTCGAAGCGCCGACGCTTGTCCGGGAAGTCCGTGTGCTTTTGCGGGAGGGGCGTTTTTTCTGTGACGCGCGTTTGGTTTTCGTGGTGTTTGGCCGCTCGGTAAAGAGCAAGTACTCCAGCCGCTTGCCCTTGCTCAATACATATGCGCGGGCGGCCTTTACCTCGACCAGCTTCATCAGTGGGGCTACCTCTTGGCCCACGCTGTAGATCTCCACCTTGCCCTCTTTCTCGAAGATCGCGAGGTCGCGCTTGCCCCCGAGGGTAGTGCCCACCAGGAACAGCTTCACGGCAGCCTGGGGCTGCGCGGTCGGGGTGGACGTGGCGTCGGTGCCGTTTACGGGGGTGACGCGGGTGGGGCGTGGGTTGGCGTTAAAGAGATTGCGCTCATTGATGGGGCGGTAGGCCGAGAGAGGCTCGGCGCGTGTCGAGGCGATGCGCTGGGCTTTCGTTGAAACGACTGCGAC
>CAXMSR010000029.1:0-6676 GCA_964195725.1 uncultured Kiloniellaceae bacterium
TGCTTCGGCGTCTGTGGCGCTACATTTGCGCAATCCGTGATCGACGTGGGCGACGTGGAGAGACCGGACGTCGCCGGAGCGCAAGAGCGCCGCCAAGAGCATGGTCAGGCAGGTGGAGTCGAGTCCGCCGGAGTGGGCCACGAGCACTCCTCGACCAAGAAGGCCGTGGCGGGACAAGACTTTTTTTACGATTCGTTCCATCTCGTTTGACAAGGTATGCATCATAGGTCTATTATCTATCGTTTCCAAAAACCAAGCTGGTTCCTATTGGGGCCTGAAACAATTTTGAGGAGGTATCCCCATGCAGTGCGAAACAATCAAACCGGGTAAAGAGTGCTCTTTCTGGGGCAAACTCGGCTGTAAGAACGAAGACGGTCGCTGCCACAACGTAGTTGAAAAATGTGGCGAGTGTTCCCGCCAGGAAGACGTAGAGAAGGGCAAGTTCTGCACCGTCTACGCCAAGCCTGAAGATCAGTGGGGCCTGGGTGTCTGCAACATGGCTACCCACATCAAGCTGGAGTCCGAAGAGACCCAGAAGATGCTCAACCCCCTGAAGGCTGCAAAGCGCGCCGCAGCTGGCCGCTAGTCTTCACCCGCTTTGGCTTCGCCCTCTTGCGGGAGCGGCGACTCCATTGTGAAAGTCTGGCCCGCCCCATTTTTAATGGGGCGGGCTTTTTCATTTTCCGAACCCACCATCCCGGCGCTGATCAGCAGGCGAAAGGCCTGCTCGACGCTTAGATCGAGCGAGGTCAGCTCCTCTTCGGGGATCATCAGATAAAAACCCGAGGTGGGGTTGGGCGTGGTGGGGATGAAGACGTTGACCACTTTTTCCTTGGTTATGGCCTGAATCTCGCCGCGAGAATCGCCGGTGACGAACGCCAGCGAGTAGATGCCGATGCGCGGGTACTGCACCAGCACCACGCCGCTAAAACGATCCCCACCCTTCTGAAACTGTTCCATCAGCTTGAAGATCGCCTCCAGAAGCTGTTTGGAGACGACGTAGAACCAGCGCACACCCGGCACTCTGTCCAGGAGCTTCTCATAAGCTTCGACGATGGTGCGGCCAAGATAGACCGAGCCGAGAAAACCTATCAGGTAGATGAAGATGCCGGTGATTAGTATCCCAAGGCCGGGGATATCGAAGTGCAGATAGGTGCGGGGATGCAGGTTTTCAGGAAGCTTGTCGAGCTGCGCCATGATGCCCGTGTCGATCCAGGTCACCAGAAAGATCGTAAGGGCCATCGGGATGAAGATCATTAGGCCGGTGAGGAAGTGCTTTCTTATTTTCCCTTTAATAGTTCCAAGCATTTACGCTCCTGTAGTCCGGCTTCGTGACGGGCGGCGCTGTGCGCGGCCAAGAAAGATGTCAAATGACCCTTCTGCCTCCCAGCCAGACTCGGCGAACACCCGGCGAGGAGAGTATCTGCTCATAGGGCTCCCCCGCTCCGCCCAGCTTGAGCGCGAGTATATCAGCAACGCTCCCCGGTGAGAAAGCCCCCTTTTGCCCTCCAAGCCCCAGAACGCTCGCTCCGCCCGCCGTGGCGGCCCTGACCGCTTCGGCGGGGCTCCAGCCGTAATCGTCCACGGCGGCGCGCAGCTCGCCCCGAAGATCGAGGTCTCCGGCGCTAAGCGAGCTGTCGGTGCCGAGCGCTACGGGCACCCCTGCGTCAAGGAGCTCGCGCCCCGGAGCGACGCCGACGCCGAGGTAGCGGTTGGACCGGGGGCAGAGCACCACCTTCGCCCCGCTTAGCCCCAGTTTCTCCACCTGTTTGCCGTTTAGCTGAACAACATGTACCAGGATTATCCCGGCTCCGAGAAGCCCTAACCCCTCCAGCCACTCCAGGGGGTGTACGCCCGGCGAAGCGGGCGGAGAAAAATTTGCCCCCTCGTAGAGACGCTCGACCACCGGCCCCGCACCCGTCAGGCAAAAGGCCGTCTCTTCAGGGCTCTCGGCAAGGTGCGTTGCCATAATCTGGCCGAGAGCTATGCTCAGACGGCTGGCTTCGCGGTAGGCCAGCTCTCCAGCGGTATAGGGGGTGTGGGCGAAGACTCCGCCGCTTACGACATTTTCCCCGGAAACCAGCGATGGCACTGACGCAAGCGGCGCTGCCGCTGCCTTCGCGTCCTCGTCGAAGGGGCAGATGAGCTCGGGCTGACAGAGGATGTTGGGGCCGTCTCCGGCGGTAGGGTAGGCGTGGATCGCGTCAAGGCGGCTCAGTACGTCGGCCACCGTCCCCTGCCCGTATTCCAGGCAACGCCGCGCGCCGCGCCTTATAGCCCGGTCAAAATCTTCGGGGCCAGCCGCGCGCTTTACCGCGATTACCCCTTTTATCCAGCCGATAAAATCGCCCGGCGGCGGCGCGGTGCCAAGATCGGTCAGTTCCAGGTGGGTGTGCGCGTTTATCAGGGCGGGCATGAGCAGCGAGTCTTCAAGCCATTCGACTTGTGCCTGGGGGGCGCTATCGCGAATATCATTAAGGGTGCCGACGGCGTTTATGCGGGTGCCGTCTACAAGCAGCGCGCCGTCTTCAATGGGCGGCCCCGCCACGGGGACAACCAACGGGGCCGCGAGTATTTTCATGCGCCGGTTTTTGAGGTGATTCGGTTGGCTCCGTCTACATAGACCGCCTTGGGCTTCCAGTCGCGGGCTTCGGCGGCGTCCACCTGGACGTAGCAGGCGATGATGACGATGTCGCCCTCGGAGCCTTTGTGGGCGGCGGCACCGTTTATACATATCTGGCCGCTGCCGCGCTCGCCTTCTATGACGTAGGTGGAGAAGCGCTCGCCGTTGGTCACGTTGTAGATGTAGACCTTCTCGTAGGGCACGATGCCTGCGGCATCATATAGATCGGGGTCGATCCCAATAGAGCCCTCGTAGTGCAGGTCGGCACCGGTAACCGTGGCGCGATGGATCTTCCCCCGAAGCATGGTTCTGGTCATTATTTAACATCCTTTAAGCGTGGCTTGTCTCAAAAGAGCCTATCACAAAATGACGACTCGGTTGTCTATCAGTCTGGTGGTGCCCACCCTGGCCGCGATGGCTACAAGGGTGGCCCCCCTGACCGTCACCGCCACCTCCGCTACCGCTTCCAGGGTGTCGGGGTCTCGCAGCTCAAGGTACTCGGGTGTCACGCCGCGCGCGCGCATCAGCTCGGTGGCGTCGGCGACTATCGCCCCGGCGTCGGTCTCGCCGTCTCGTATAAGTTTCTCAACCAGAGCAAGGGCTTCAGAGATGCTCAGCGCCTTTGTACGCTCTTGCGTGTTCAGATATTTGTTGCGGCTGCTCATCGCCAGCCCGTCGGCCTCGCGCACCGTGGGCACCGGGCAGATCGCTACCGGAACATTCAGGTCGTAGACCAGGCGCTTTATCACCTGGAGCTGCTGAAAATCCTTTTCGCCAAAGTAGGCGGCGTCGGGGCCGACGATGTTAAAGAGCTTTAACACCACCGTCGCCACGCCGTCAAAATGCCCGGTACGGCTCGCTCCACACAGCGGCTTGGAGAGCTCTTTGACCCTCACCACCGTCTGGTGCCCCGTGGGGTAGATCTCTGTAACGGCCGGGGCGAAGATAAGCTCGACACCCTCAGCTTCGCAGCGCTTGAGGTCGCCTTCAAAATCATGCGGATAGTGGTCTAAATCTTCTCCGGGGCCAAACTGGGTCGGGTTTATGAAGATGGAGACGCACACCCTGTGCCCGTCGCCCCTGGCGCGCCGCACCAGCTCCATGTGCCCGTCGTGCAGATAGCCCATCGTGGGCACGAGCGCCACGGTGTGCCCGTCGGCGCGCGTCTCGGCCACCTGTCTGCGTACAGCGGCTATCTCTTCAACTACTTGCGTCATCTTAAAAATTTCCATTTAAATATGGGGCTGTTGTCGGCGGCCTACACCGACGTTGGGCACAAAAAAAGCGCCCACCGGTATAAATCGGGAGCGCAAACAGAACCATACGGCGCACCACACAAGCGCCCTGGCTACGGCATTACCCCAGTATTTACACAACACAGCGGGGCCGCCTCATTCGTTTACTCTTCCCGTCCCGGTCCGTCACAGCGGATCCAAGCGGTATTCAGTGTCTTCTGGTTACCACGTCTTGAACTCGAATGTCAACTTTACGCTGGCTGACACTGCTTTACTTCCTTCAATGGCTACAGTATAAAGTATAGTTCTCGATTTTGGTTCTCATCTGGGCAGAGGAGCGCACCTTGGAAGGTTCTGTGGCGGTATATCCCGGCAGTTTCGACCCGATCACCAACGGGCATGTGGACATCATCACCAGAAGCGCTGCCGTGTTTGACAAGGTGGTAGTACTGGTGGCGATAAATAGCGCCAAGGATGCGCTATTTACCATCGAAGAGCGCATGAGCCTTATCCGAGGGGTTTTTAGCGATAACCCCAAGGTGGTGGTGGATTCGTTCGAGGGGCTCATGGTCGATTATCTTCGCGCCAACTCTATCCCGGTTGTCGTCAGGGGGCTGCGGGCGGTGTCGGACTTTGAGTACGAGTTCCAAATGGCGTTGATGAACAGGAAGATCTTTAGCGGCATCGAGACCTTCTTTCTCGCCGCCAGCGAGAACTACTCTTACGTCAGCTCGCGCATCGTCAAAGAGGTGTTCAGCCTGGGGGCCTGCGTTGAAGACCTGGCGCCAAAGCAGGTGATAGACGCGATGCGCGAAAAGTTCGATTCACTTAAAGGCTAGTCGCCCACTGCCCCACCGGGCCGCAGGCGGCGTCAGCTGACGCATCCTCCCAGCGCTGCCCTGCCCTATGGGGGGTCGACACTTTGAAATTATTGATTCACTGGAATAAGGGAGTTGTAGCATGTCTCTACTAAGCCAAAGGGCTAAAAAGCTTAAACCTTCTGCTACGCTAACTATTACTGCAAAGGCCAAGCAGCTGCGCGCAGAAGGGGTGGACGTGATCGGCTTTGGCGCAGGCGAGCCCGATTTTGCCACACCGGCGCATATAATCGACGCCGGCGTCAAATCGTTGCAGGCAGGCGACACCCACTACACGCCCGTGGGGGGCACGCCGCAGCTAAAGCAAGCGATAGCCGACGCCGTCAAGCGCGACTACGATCTGGAGTACGACGCCAAGTCCATCACCGCCTCTTGCGGGGCCAAGCACACCCTCTACAACCTCTTCATGGCGATTCTGGATGAGGGCGACGAGGTGATCATCCCCGCGCCCTACTGGGTGAGCTACCCCGAGCAGGTGGTGCTCGCCGAGGGCGTGCCGGTGATAATGCCCACCAGCGAAGACGAGGGGTTTATCCCCAGCCCCGCAGTCCTTGAAAAGCTGGTGACGCCCAAAACCAAGGCGCTGGTGCTAAACAGCCCGTCGAACCCCACCGGCTCGATGTACTCTGCCGAGGATATGCAGAAGCTGGCCGAGGTGGCCCGGCGCCATGATTTCCTGATAATCTCGGATGACATCTACCACAAGCTCGTCTACGGCGACGCTAAGTACTGCTCGATCCTCCAGGTGGCACCCGACCTTCGAGAGCGCGTGGTTATAGTCAACGGCGTCTCAAAGACCTACGCCATGACCGGCTGGCGGCTGGGCTACGCGCTTGGCCCCACCGAGATCATCGCGGCGATGGAAAAAATCCAGGGCCAATCCACCTCGAACCCCACCAGCTTTGCCCAAGTGGGTGCTATTGAAGCCCTCGTCGGCGACCAGAGCTGTGTCATCGAGCTATTGACGATCTTCGATAAGCGCCGCAATATTCTGGTGAAGGGGTTAAACGCGATGGAGCTGATCTCGTGCCGCATGCCTGCGGGGGCCTTCTATGCCTTCCCCAACATCTCTGCCCTTTTTGGCAAGACGACGCCCGACGGCGAGGTCTTGGCCGACTCGTTCGATGTGGCCAAATACCTTCTGGAAGAGGCCAAAATTGCAGTAGTACCCGGCGCCCCTTTCGGGGCCGACGCCAACGTGAGGATGTCTTACGCTACCTCGGAAGACGCAATAACAACCGGCCTTGCCCGCATGAGCAGCGCCCTTGAGAAACTAAATTAGGATACTTTTTGACCAGGTTTGATTTTCACATGAATCAGTTAGAGCAACTTCAATTTACTACGATGTCGGATGCCGAGTTGATCGAGCAGCTGTGCGCGCTGGGCGATAATCTGCCGCGCGAGGTCATCGACGAGGTGGTGGAACGCTCGACGCGCGTGATCCCCTATCTTCAGGCGATCGTCTCCGACAAAAACTCCTGGACACGCCCGACACCGGAGTGGTGGATGGTCGTGCACGCCACCTATGCGCTGGGCGCGATGGAGATCCCCGAGACCCTGCCGGCACTTTTGTCGGCCCTGCGCTGGGCTGACGCCTTCGAGTGCGAGTGGGTCGCCGAGGACATCCCCTGCATGTTCGGCAAACTGGGCGAAGTAGCCTTCGCGCCGCTGACGGCAGTGCTCAGCGACTTTTCGGCGGGCTGGAGCGTGCGCTCTACCGCGCTCTCTTCGCTGGCCGCCACCTGCCTGACCGCACCTTTTCTAAAGGAGCAGATGCTCGATTTGGCGGCGCATATCGTCGCCGATACCGACGAGCCGGTGCCGCTGCGCCAAACCGCAGCCAATGTTCTGCTCGACTTTCGCTCGCAGATGCACCGAACGGTTTTGATGGAGTTCGGCCTCGAAGAGGCGCAGCGCAAGGAAGAGATCGCCAATTACGA
>CAXMSR010000029.1:6686-10499 GCA_964195725.1 uncultured Kiloniellaceae bacterium
GGCGCTTATTACCACTGGGAGGTCGATGATTTTCTCGACTCGGATGAGACCGCAAGCGATCTGGACTTCTATCTTCGCGACTGGCTGATGTTTTATGATCCCGAAGAGCGGGCCCGGAGAAATGATTTCTGGACCGAGGAGGACCGTCACAAAGAGCGCGTCGTCGAGAGCGCGTTTGACGGCATCATCGACACTTCCAGCTACCTCACGCAGTGTCCCTGCGGCTCGGGCAGAGATTATGATGACTGTTGCGCGAAGAAGGTTCACTGACACGCACCCTTTTGGGCGAGCCCACTGCGCAACGTGAACAAAAAAAAGCCGACATATGTCGGCTTTTTTATTTCCGGGGCCGCGAGCTAAATAAGCTGGGTTGTCGGCGCCCTTGTTCCTTCGAGGACTTTGGTGATGTAGTCGTTGAGCGAGCCGTATTGCATGGGGCAATACTCGGTGACGCTGGCGCAGTAGACGAGTGAGCCCTCTTCTAGCCGCTCTTGCCCGACAAACTCCTGGCCCTTGAGATCACTCAATATCTGCTCCACAACCATTTCGGCCTGCCCGACCGATTCTCCGACAAAGAGCACCCCGAAGGTAGTGCCGAAACAGCGCCCGACCACTTCGTCGGCAGAGGTGTTCTCTTTAATCACCTGGGCCACCCGAGTCAAGACCAGATCCCCGCTGCCATGGCCGACGATGCGGTTGTAGTCGGCGAAGTTTTCAAAGCTTATCGTCCCTATGGAAAGGGTCAGGCCATCTGCGCGGGCCCGCTCCAGCCCGGCCCCGGCCAGCTCTTTGAAGTGGGCGAAGGTGAAGGTCTTGGTAAGGTGATCGGTTACCTCAAGGGTGTCGGCGTGTTCGCGCAGCATCGCATACATGTTGGCGTTCTGTATAGCCACCGCAGCCTGGCTGGTGAAGAGCTCGATGCTGGCGATGTTCTCGTCCGTTATGGGGATTTTGCTCAGTTGGTTGTCTGCGGTGACTACGCCGACACACTCGTTATCCACGATGAGCGGTATCGCCACGAACTCTCTGCTTCTCAGAGCCTTTATCGTCGAGTAGGGCGCAGCCAGGCGCAGCTCGGCGGGAACCCGGCCACCGGTTATCCTGAACGTCTCTTTGTTCTTGTAGGCCCGCCCGATCGCTCCGGCGCGCTCGTCGGCGGGCACGCAGATGTCCTGGTAGGCCTCGTCGTGGTTGCCGATTGAGCCGCGACACTGGAGCATGGTGTTCCCGTCTGTAGGCATGAAGATGAAGAGGCGATCGAGCCCGACGACTTCAAGGGCGACGCTTAGGACATCGCTAATCCGCTTGTCCAGATCCAGGTGCTTTTGCATCCCAACCGAGAGCGCGTGGAGTTTGGTGAGGTTTGCATTGGCGGCGACTATTTTATTGGAGAGGGCTACTTGCTGACGGTAGTAGGGCTTGATGATGAACGAGATAGAGATGGCGGTGCTAAAGATGATGCACAGCCCCAAAACCGCGCAGGTCCAGAAGATGTAACGCTTTAAGCTGGCGGTGGAGCTGTAGGCGGCACCAAAGGGTTCGTCAACTCCGACTACCCAGCCCTTGTCGGGCATGGAGCGAAAGGCGACGACTCTGGTTTCGTCGCCGATCTCGAGCATGCCGATGCCCTCTTCGTATTTACCGAGAACGTCGCGAAGCGCGATTTTGGAGCCAGCCGTCTTCTCCCCGATCAACGCCATCGGCTGACGCACCTGAGTAAGCTCGATAAGCTTGTCGCCAAACGTTTCCGCTTCCTCGGCGCTTATCCTTGGGTCGGGGTTGGACACCAACCGCCCCCGGGCGTCCATCACCCATACCGAGCCGACGCTGTTGAACTTCGCCTCCAGAAGAGCTGTGGACAGCGCCTTAAACCCCCCTGCGTCGTCGGTGCCATCGATGCTCTCGGCTGCCTCGGCGACCCGGCCCACGTTGAGCATTATGCGGTTTTTTGCGTCGTCTTCGCTAAGCTTTGTTACAACCAAACCTACAGCAAGCGCAGCCCAGGCGGTTAAAATCACAGATACGGATATAAGCTTGAATCCGAGACCGCGTGAGCTATCTTTCATTTGCATTCCTCGCTACAGCTACATTGAACCCAGCTAATCAGATTTCATGGCACCCAGCGCAACCACCCTCGACGGTAAACAGCGTCTCCGAATCAGAGCTGTGGGGGTTGTGACAAGTTTGGCAGTTGAGCTCTTTATTCGCGTCGAGCTTCATACCCGGCTTGACAAATGGCGGCACCCCCTCTGTCGGGTGTGAATGGGAATCCATGACGCTCTCGTCGTGGCACCGCGTACATAAGTCTACCCCTTCGCCTTTGAGAAAGTAGAGGGGATTGTCCGAAGAGTGGGGGTCGTGGCAGCCGGTGCAATTGTCTTCTTCGACCGGTCGATGTACTACAAAGCCGCTCGTCTTGGCCTTGCCGTCATCGTGGCAACCGAGACACATGGTAGACTGGACGTTGGTGAGCTGAAACCTGTACTGCGAGCCGTGGGGGCTGTGGCAAACGGTGCAAAAACCCATCACTACCGGCCCGTGGACGTTGGCGCGTGCGAACTTTTCCTGAATGTCGTCGTGGCAAAAAAAGCAGAGATCAGAGCCCTGGGGGCCTATGTCGTATTTGTGGGGGGCGCTTTCAAATTCGTGGCAAGCCGCGCAGCCGCCGACCGTTATGGGCCCGTGCACATACTTGACGTCGGTCTGATCGCTGTGGCATCCGGCACAGAAATCGGTCATCGGCCCATCCGAATCGACCTCCATCACATGGCAACCCGCGCAGCCCTCCTCTTTTTCGGGGAGATGGAACTGGTACCGGGGAAAATTGAGCTGCATCACCTCCCCCATCTTCGGCTCCCTGAACATGACCACCGCCAGGGTCGCCATGCCATCGCCTTTAGGGTAGATCACCTCGATGAAGTTGGAGCCGAGGCTAAGGGGGATGCGCACATAGAACATCTCGCTGTTGGAGAACGCCTTGATTTCGCTGCCGCCGTTGAGCCTGACGGCGAAGGGGCCCGGATAGCCCCCAGTAAGGCCGATCACCGACATGGTGTCCTGATAGGTCATGGTAAAGTTGTCGGGGGTCAGGATCGAAACCTCTCCGCCCTCGACTGGCACCGCGTCCTCTATCTCGCCACCCGAGACCAGTTGCTCGATCTGGGCGTCCATCTTCTTTTGTATCTCGTCGTCATAGCCCACCAGTTTGCTGACTATGTTGCCGTCGGCGTCTATCAATATGTAGGTGGGCAGCGTAAGGATGTCGAAGCTCTTGCTTATCTTGAGCCCTTTATCCACGAGCATGGGAAAGTTCATACTTTCTCTTAGGCTCGAAAAGAACTTTTTCACGCGTCGAAGACCATAGGTGTCGAGGTTTACGCCGACGACCTTGAGCTTTTCTTCCGTGTATTTTTTTTGCAAGACTATGAGGTGGGGAATGGACTTGATGCACGAGGAGCAGTAGATGGAGCCAAAATCCAGCAGGATTGGTACCTTGCCAAGGTAGCCATCGAGCGAGAATTCGTCGCCAAATACCGTCTTTGCACTAAACGACGAGGCAGTATCGGCGGCGTGAGTGTTCGCTGCGCCGAAAAACAAAAATCCTGTCACGACCGCCAATACCGCCAGTGCGACGGTGGCCGCTCGTCTGCTGCTGGGAAGCACTACTTACCCATTGCGTTGAGAATTTCTTTTTCCAACTCAGCTTCACCTACACGCCCGACCCTGGTGTAGGTGATCTTGCCCTGTTCGTTAACGAGATAGATCGTTGGGGTGCCGGGAACCATGAACTCTTCGGCAACCACCAAAGAGCCG
>CAXMSR010000030.1:0-10473 GCA_964195725.1 uncultured Kiloniellaceae bacterium
GGAGCGCGCAAAAGAGCTGCAAAAAACCACTTCGCCGGTAGTAGTCACCAAAAAAACGACCTTCGCCGCTACCGCTAAAACAGTGCATGAGCCCGGTGCAATTTCTTGCAGCGGTCCAAACATTCAAAAACCGATTCGACGCCAGACCCCGACGAGGACCATGCCCAGGCCCAGGCCGCTTGACCCCTTAAGAACATTAATGATTGCCTTGACAGTGTTGGCGCTGGGCGGCTGCATGATCAGCCCTGTCACCAAGAAAAGTACCACCGAGGTTGTCTTTGAGCAGAAGAACCTACAGATCACCGCCTCCTTCAACGAGCTATCGATGCACAACCTGATCCTTCGCATCAATCATGAGGTGGTGATTGACCAACCGATAGGAAACCCGGTTTTCCCGCCCCACACAGACCGCAAAGCCCTGCTCAGGTTTAGCCCCATCCGGGGACGGTGGGCAGGCCATGAGGTGGTGGCCGCTTGCAATCAGGGCACCCTGGCGCGAAGTCGGCTCTACCCCAGCTGTCAGGTGCTGCTCGACGACGAGCCGGTCGCGACCTTGTCCTTTTAACGGCTGTAACACTGCTCTCAGGGGTGGGTAAGGTGGCCTTTAGCGGCTATCGAAAGCGCCCGGAAAATCCAGCGCCGGTCACGCCGAAATCAGGCGTTGCCTGATCGCCAGGGCGAAATCAGCGATATTGCTTTCGTTGTCCATTTCACCGATGTTGAGGTGGTCGTCGTCCTGCCATTGGCAGAAGAAACGGATTTGCCCCCCGCCCTCTGCTTCGCCCAACTCCAGAGTAAAATCTTTGATCTCCGGCAAAGGGCAACCCTCGGGATCGCTACCGTCCACCATTGAAACAATGGCTATATAAACGCATTCGGTGAAGGCTGTGGGGCTAGGCATGGTGAAGACGATCATCGGGTAACGCTCGATCCGCGTGAGCGTTACCTGAATATCCGTCGCTGAAAAATCGGGGGGATTCTCCGGGGTGTGTTCGGCCACCTGATCGATCATGAACTGCACGTAAGACTTTTGCTCGTCCGAGGCAATTAAGCCAAAAAACCGGCGGGGCTCCTCTTGGCATATTTGACGAACCGCCTGATGGGCGAAGACGTAGTGTCCGGCCCTGGGTTTGCCGAGGCTCTCTCCTCTTTTGTTCCCTCTACCAGACACCGGCAAGCTCCTCATGCAAAGCGGGTAAATTATCGGGCCGCTCTAAAAGAGGGCCTTTCGTCCACGACTTATACGGTCGCATATAATCATTTCAGCAGGATGAATTTGCCTGCCTTGAAGAGGTAGTACTCGGTCTTGCACCATGCCAGCTGCGAGCACGCTGCAACATCCGGGTTTTTGATAAAGAGCTTGCTGTCGAGCTTGTAGCTAGAGCCGAGCCCGGTGGTAAGCCAAGCGCAAACGCGCCCTGTGCGGGCATCGACGACTGCGACCTGCTGGCAGTTGGTGCCGCATCCCCACTCGATGATCGTATACAGGCCGGCAAAATTGGGACCCTCTTTTGCGCCCTCTTTTAGTCTCGTGCGAAATTGCCGCGCCTGCGGATCCGATCCAAGATCGACGGGGGCTGGCGTCCCTTCGTAGGTCTCGGCGACCGGGTGACGCCTGAAATCGTCATACAGGTAACGGCTGAGGAAGCTCCGGGGTTGCGAATTGGCAAAGCCCGGAAGAACCGACAGGGCAACAAGGACAATCAAGAGAACGCTTTTTCCGGACTTCAGGGTAGTCATCTTATGCTGGTACCTATACCTACTTGGGCTTCGAGGCGGCAAAACCGGCCGGAGCTTCCACTCGCCTTCCGGTAATTGCCAAAACGCAAATAAGGGCAGAGGCCGCCGCACCTGTCCACAGGGGTTGACGCAGCCGTGCGTCATGCGCTAAACGCCCGGCGCTTCAAGGCAGTCGCCGCAGATCATGCTCTCCGGATGGAGTCGTAGCCTGTCCATCGATATCGGCTCTTCGCATTTAAAGCATTCGCCGAAATTTTCGGCATCGATACGCCTCAGGGCTGTTGCGAGCCGCTCACGCACTAGCACCGCCCCCGGGGCAGCCCCTTTGGCAGCCCCTTTGACAGGTCGCTCTTCAGTCAGTGAAGCAAGACGCGCAAGGATTAGCCCTTTAATTTCTGCCCGTTCATATTTGTTCATAGCCCGCTCATATTTGCTCATAGAGACCATCTCCGCCTATTCTCGCCCGCCGGAGGAGGGTGGAAGCTCCCCTCTTCGCCTCTTCCACCAGGCCATGATCTCGCGCACGTCTGCTCTCCATGTTGTCGAATTAAGGGTGGGAGGATACGACCCTCTCCTGAATCCCTCGATCAGATATGCGGCTTCGTGGCCCACTGTCGAGCCAGCATCTATCAGCGATGAAAACCCGGAGGCGACCGAGCTGCACGGGGTTTTTGAAGCGAGCAGAGCGATGAGCTCCGGTATGTCGCCGAGGCGTATCCAGCCCTCATGAGCGCAGAAAACTGTCCTCTGGCCCGTGGTGTCCGATTGCAGCGAGGCGAGAAACTGCACAGGTCCCTTGTTTTGCCAATCGAAGCTCGCGTCCTCAGCCCGAACCGCGCCTTTGCACTCCGCCTTGTGCGGCCTTAAGCCGCCTGCATGGGAAGGGGACTGCAGCGGGGCGAAGAGCAGGAGAAGGGCAGCGAGTATAAGCAATATTCTCATTGAAAGGGCACCTGACATTAATCGAATGAACTATTTATCATACTACAGCACGGACCGATTAGCCTCTGGCATTTTCCGCTTATCGGCTGGTATCGTCTTATACCGGCGCCAGTTTCGAAATCCAACGATTACGCCCTGCCTGCACACATAACCATTTCGATTTCACTTAAGTCATGAGACAATAAGCATGCGCATAAGGTAGATGATTGTTTTAAATTTGCTCTCTTTGCATTTCACTTATTACTCCCTGGGTGCTACATGACAACAGTTGCTCGCGTTCTCCTCCTCTCAGCGCTCGTCTTCGGGTTCGCGGGGCTCGCGCGCGAATCCGCTGCGACCTCTCTCGCCGATCCGGTCAGCACCATCCCCGCCGGAACGGTCATAACCATCCTGGAAGAGCTGGACGCTCCGGCCAATAGCGAATACATCATCCTTGGAACCCGCTACGCCGACAGCTTTAGCAACTCGCTTTTTCAGCTGGTAAACGATCCACGCCATCTCTATGGGTTTCACAGCTACCGCAGCTATCTCTTCGAGACCTACGAGCAAACCTACGGCGACTGCATTGAAGCCCACCGCCAGTACGTCTCCGTAGGGGGCTACGACCCAAGCATAAGCAACCAGACCGTGGTGAGCGGGCGGGGTAACACTGTAATAAACAACAATAATTTCATTGGAAACACTGGCGGCTACAGCGCTCCGCAGACCATCAGCTACATAGGCGCCAACGATTGCACGCCGCCGCAGTACACCGTCGCCCTTCTGGAACTGTCGCCCACAAACAAGGGGCGGCTGATCGCCAGAGGGAAGACCTTCGAGGTCAAAAACGCCAAAGTCAGGCGCTTTGGGCGGTTCAACGAAATCAGAATCGGGCTGAAACACAAAGTGGTGCGCGCCCTAACGATCATCACGACCCATGAGCCCGACGAGATCAGCATCTTCGCGCTTGACTCTTCCAGGGGCGATGGGTTCATGCAGCTTCTGGGCAGCGCGTTGACGGGGATCACCGACAACTACACTGCGGTAGCGCTGCCCGCACCGGAATATATCGACTAGGCGCAAAACTCATCCCAGATCCCTCTGGGGTTGCAGTGTGCCGTCTTCCCCCTTTCTCCGTGCATCCTTTGCGGCGAGTGCTTGCAAGGCAGGAGCGCGGCCACGACAGGCACGGGAATACACATTTAATTATATTGAGGACGTCTGCCCTGTGGGCAGGCCCGCCTTTTCTATTGATTCGAGAGGAGCTGTTTGATGATCAGGTTGTATGTTTCGCTACTATTGCTTTTGTTGATTGCGCCCATTGCAGGGGCCGCCGGTTCGGCTGAAAAGGTAGTCCTGCTGGAGTCGGCGGTTGCCGGATACATGGATTCGCAGTACCGACTGGGCAAAATCTACGAAGATGAAGCCGAAGAGGCTGGCGGCTATCTTGATCCTGATCTAGAACTGCTTAAAAAGGCCGTCTACTGGTACGAACAGGCGTCGGAACAGTGCCACCAGCCTGCGCAGGCATCCCTGCTCTCGATCTATCAGTTGTTTCCAGAAGACCTTGGGATCGAAGGCAAGTGGCTTGCCCTGGTAACCAAGATGGCTGAAGAGGGCAACATAGGCGCTCAATTCGCGCTCGCAGAATACTACACTGATGGCGACGAGGTGGAGCGCGACCGCGAACTGGCGATCCACTGGCTGGAAAAGGTGGTTGAGGATTACAACCTGGACGGCTCCGCAAGGCGCATCGATGGAGACCTGCTGGTCATGCTCGCCGACCTTTACATGGAGGAGCCGAGCACCGTCGAACGACAGCGCAAAGCCTTCAAGCTGTATCTCGACGGGGCCGGCGTCGGACACTTCGAAAGTTTGCTAAACGCTGCCGGATGCTATGCCAGCGGGATCGGGACCGAGCAGGATATGCGCAAGGCCTTCCCGCTGTATCTCGAAGCGGCGCAAGACACGGCAAAAGCAAGCAGTCAACTCTATTACGGGGTGGGGATGGCCTATGCCGATGGCGAGGTGGTCGCCGAAGACGCCGAGCAGGCTGTCAGGTGGATAAAGCAGGCAGTCATGCTAAACAATACCGAAGCCCTGCACAAGATGGGGCATTTTTATTCCGACGGCTATGGCGTTGACAAAGATCCCCAAAAAGCGTTCGAACTATACATGAAGGCCTCCGAGAAGGGCTCGCTGGAGTCGGTGGTACATGTTGCGGATATGTTGACTGACGGCATCGGCACGGATAAAAGCATCATGGAGGCCGGGAGGTTCTATCAATACGCTGCGAGCAACGGGGAGGCCAAAGGCCAGGCGAAGCTTGGCCTTTGGCGCTACAATATGGCGCAGAGCCAGGCAGACTATCAGGCCGCCTACTTCTGGGTTCAATTGGCGGCCCTTGGCAAGGCCGATGTTGAGGCGCAGTTAATGGCTAAGCTCAAAGAGAAACTAAGCGCCGAAGAACAGGCGGATCTTGAGTTGCAGGCCAAGGGGGCCTACGGATTGGCGAATCACGCTATTAGCCTGTAACGGGCGGGTAGCGGCAGGCGGCATTTCACCCGCTCGAACAGGCACGCAACACTGCAAGGTGGAAAAAGCCGGGGCCGACAAGATGACGCCGATGACACCGTTGTGCTATATACAACGCTACAGCTAATCACCCCCCTACGGACGACAACATGAAGCAGCTACACACGATAATAAGCGGCAAGGTGCAGGGCGTCTGGTTCCGCCAATCGTGCGCCGACGAAGCCAATCGGCTGGGCCTTGCGGGCTGGGCGCGAAACCTCGCCGGCGGCGGGGTAGAGGCGGTCTTCGAGGGCGATGAGAAGATGCTGGCCCTTATGGTCGAGTGGTGTCACCAGGGGCCGCGACTGGCACGGGTGGACGGGGTTGATATCACCGAGAACGCACCGGAGGGGCTTACACCCCCCTTTACAGTCAGAAGTTAAAGATGAAACAGAACATCAAAAGCGGCTTTGTCGTCGCCGCCCCCTCGTCGGGTTCGGGCAAGACCACCGTCACCCTCTCGCTCTTGGCGGCGCTGAAAAAGCGCGGCCTCACGGTGCAGCCCTTTAAGACCGGCCCCGACTATATCGACCCCTCGCACCATGCGCGGGTGACGGGGACGAATTCGTACAATCTCGACACCTGGATGCTCTCCGCCGAGGTCAACCGGCGGGTCTTGGACCGCTTCGCCGCCCCGGCAGACGTCTGCGTGGTAGAGGGCGTGATGGGGCTCTTTGACGGCGTGGACGGGGTGCGCCCCGACGGCTCGACGGGGTACCTGGCCTCGCAGCTTGGCCTGCCGGTGGTGCTGGTGGTAGATGCGCGTTCGATGGCCAGAAGCGCCGCTGCGCTGGTAAAGGGGTTTACCGACTTTGATCCTTCGCTCAATTTTGCGGGGGTCATCTGGAACCGCGTCGGCAGCCCCACCCACCGCCGCATCCTCGACGAGGCGCTTGCAGCTTGCGGCGGCCCAAGGGTGCTGGGCGCTTACGGGCGCGAAGAGGGCATCAGCATGCCTGAGCGCCACCTGGGGCTGGTGACGCCTGAAGAGATGGAGCTGCCCGCCGACTGGACCGGGCGACTGGCGCGGCTGGCCGAGGAGTCGGTGGACATCGACGCGCTGTTAAAGGCGACGGCGATGGCCCCAATCTCCACCGCCGCTATGCCTACCGCTATGCCTGCCGCTGCGTCCACCACTGTGCCTGCCGCTGCCAAATCCGTTCGCAAGATCGCCGTGGCGCGCGACCGCGCATTTTGCTTCTACTATGAAGAGAACTTCACCCTCTTGAGAGAGCTGGGAGCAGAGCTGATCTTCTTCAAGCCCACCGAGGGCGACTCCGTGCCGCCAGAGGCCGACGCGCTCTATCTGGGCGGCGGCTACCCCGAGCTCCACGCCGAAATGATCTCGAAAAACACCGCCTTCATCGACGGCATCCGCAGGATGCACGCGGAGCGCAAGCCGATCTACGCTGAATGCGGCGGCTTTATGACGCTGTGCAGCTCAATGGAGACCCCCGACGGCGAGCATTTCGAGATGGCGGGACTCTTCCCGGCGAAGGTACGGATGCAAACCCGTGGCTTCAGGCTGGGCTACCGCGAGGTGACGGGCACGGGCAAAAACCCCGCCGCCGGGCTAGTCGTGCGCGGCCACGAGTTTCACTACAGCAAGATCGAAGAGATGAGCGACGAGGTAGAGCGCGGCTGGGCGGTGCGAAACGCGCGTGGCGAGGCTATGGCGTCGGAGGGGTATCTGGCTGGCACCACCCTTGGCGGCTACATGCACCTGCACTTTGGCTCCAACCCCAAGGCGGCGGCGAAGATATTTGGACTTGGCTGATTAAAGCGCAGCCCGGCTAGTCGTCTGAATCCCCTGAACCATCCGAACCACCTGAACCATCCAAACCGCCTGGATCATCCGAACCGCCTGAACCGACTGAACCGGCCGAACCGGCCTTGTCGCCGATTATATCCTGAATATTCTTGAAAAAATTCGACGCCATCTTCTGCTCTTCCTCTGCGCTGCGTACGGGCTCGCCCCCGCCCTTCTCCGTCAGCTCTACCGGTATCTCCATGAGATAACGCGAGGGCAGCGAGAGGCGGCTTGCGCCGCGCCGTTTGCGGCGACTGGCGTGGGTGAGGATCAGCTTGGCCTTGGCGCGGGTCATGCCCACGTAGCACAGCCGACGCTCCTCCTCTTCGCGCTCGGGGCCAGCCGAATCGGGGGCGTGGGGCATCAGCCCCTCTTCCATGCCGGAGAGAAAGACCACCGGAAACTCCAGCCCCTTGGAGGAGTGGAGCGTCATCAAGCGCACCGCTTCGCCCTCTTCCTCCTCACGGTCGGCGGGGGGGTCGAGCGAAATGGAGTCGATGAAGCTGCGAAGCTCGACGAAACTGCCATTACCGAAGTTCTTCGCGGCGGTATCCACCGCTTCGATCACCTCGTCGAAGAGCTCAAGGCGCTTTTTGACGACATGGGGCGATTCGTAATTCGACCGCACGTCTTCGCGCAGCTTGGCCGTGGTTATCAGCGCGTCAAGCCCGTCGCTGGTCAGCCCCTCGGCGCGAAAGCGCGCGCGAAATTCGCGCATTATCCCCACCAGCGCAGTTACTCCGCCGCGCGCGGCGGGGGGCAGATCATCGGCCCGCTCCAGCGCCGAGCCCAGCGGAATCTTCTCGCGCTCGGCGTGCTCCTGAAGGCGCAAGAGTGTTTGGTGGCCCAGCCCCCGGCGCGGGACGTTGGCGATGCGCATCAGGCTCGTGTCGTCGCGGGGGTTGTTGATGGCGCGCAGATACCCCATGAGGTCGCGCACCTCTTTGCGGTCGAAAAAGCGCGAGCCCCCAACCACGATGTGGGGTATCTCCTGGGCGCGAAACGCCTGCTCGAACGAGCGCGACTGGCCGTTGGTGCGGTAGAGCACGGCAAAGTGATCCCAGGGGCGGCGGGTGCGAAAACGCTCGGTCATGATAAACGAGGCGATCTGCTCCGCCTCGTCCCGCTCGTCCTCGCATTCGAGCATAATCAGCGGCTCGCCCCCCTCCTTGGTCGCGCGCAGCTTCTTGGGGTGGCGCTGGCTGAGCTTGGAGACGACGGCGTGGGCGGCGTCGAGGATGGTGGCGGTGGAGCGGTAGTTGTCCTCCAGCACCACGGTGTGCGCGCCCTCGAAGTGGTCGGCAAAGCGCAGGATCAGCTCCACGTCGGCTCCGCGCCAGCCGTAGATCGACTGGTCATCGTCGCCCACCACGCAGAGGTTGTCGTGGCTGCTTGAGAGCGCCTTTAGAAGCTGAAACTGCACCTGGTTGGTGTCTTGGTACTCGTCCACCAGGATGTAGCGAAAACGCTGGCTCCAGAAGTAGCAGGCATCGGGGCTGATGCGAAATATCCTTAGCGGCGAGAGGAGCAGATCGTCAAAATCCACCGCACGCTGCGCTTTTAGCATCGTCTGATAGAGCTCGTAGGCCGTGAGCAGCACCTTGTCCTCGGCGCTGGCCGTGCCGGAGGCTGTGGACTTTCGCGCCGCCTCGGCGCAGTCATACCCGCCGTTCTTCCACATCGAAATAGCGTCGCCCACCGCCATGGCGTCGAGCGTGGGCGACACCTCGCGCACCAGCTGCTTTATGATCGAGCGGCGCTCGCCCTCGCCTATCAGCGTAAACCCTGCGCCAAGGCCGATGCGCTTGCCTTCCTCGCGAAGTATCTTCAACCCCAGCGAATGAAAGGTCGAGACCGTCACCTCTCTGGCCGGGGCACCCGCAAGGACACGCACCCGTTCGGCGACCTCGCGCGCGGCTTTATTGGTAAACGAGAGCGCCAGAATAGAAGAAGGGGCCACGCCCAACCCGATAAGGTGCGCAATGCGGTGCGTAATCACGCGCGTCTTTCCGCTGCCCGCCCCCGCCAACACCAGCAGCGGGCCGTCAACGTGGGCCACCGCCTCGCGCTGCGTGGGATTTAGTCCTGCTAACATCAGATAAATTGCCTGGTCTAGGGGAGAAATTTTTATCAATTGGCGTGGCCGTTCACGCGCAAAAGCCGAGTTCGAAATATCTCACTATTGAAAGCGCGCGCACAACAAAAAAAGGCCCCGGAAATTTTCCGGAGCCTTCTATCGACTGGTGGGCGATACAGGACTTGAACCTGTGACCCCTGGCATGTGAGGCCAGTGCTCTACCACTGAGCTAATCGCCCGTAAGGGGGAGAGTTATAACTTTTAGTTGGGGTGGGGTCAAGGGGATTTGTGGGCACGGGTTCGGTTGTTTGACTGTTCAACAAATACAGCGGCACTAACTAAAGCCGTAATTTAAAATCGTAAAGGAATTTCGGAAGAGTCCACTTCAACTTGGACTCCATTTCTTGAGGTCGGTCCGCAATAGTGGACACCATAAGTTTATCAGGCGGCTCCTTTTTGCCTGATGAATTTATTCCAATATGCCGCTGGCGAAATATTGCCCAGGCTGGCATGTCGTCTCTGGCGATTGTAAAATACTTCGATGTACTCGCTGATCTCAGCAATCGCCTCTTGGCGGGTACGATACTTACGGTGATGGACCAGCTCAGTCTTGAGTGTGCCGAAGAAGCTCTCCATCGGGGCGTTGTCGTAACAGTTGCCCTTGCGACTCATTGACGCAACCATATTGAATTGCCTCAACAGTTTACGGTAACTGCGCGAGCAATACTGGCTGCCTCGATCTGAGTGGTGGATCAGCCCGACGGGTGGCCGCCTTGCCGCTACAGCTCGAAACAGAGCGCGTCCAACCAGTTCCTGCGTCATCCGGTGGCTCATGGCGTAGCCGACGATCTCGCGGTTCCAGAGGTCTTTGCAGACAGGACTCCGGCGCTCTCGAACCAAAACCATATAATGAGAGTGGGTCCGACCGGGAAATCCGTCTGACTGAAAAAGAGCTGAACGCCATGCTGGCAAAAAACACAAATCTTGGAAAACGAGCCGTCTTCGACCTTTCCGAAAACCTCTTAAGTATCAAGATACTCGTACCCCTGGACGAGGAGGTTCCAGTTTTCGGCGGGAAAACTCTCAAAGTGACCAGCGGCATGGTGTTGGCCTACAGCGGCGGCAAGCCCACTGTTGCGCTAAAAGGGGTCAGCCTGATGGGGGTGCCTCTGCCAAACGCTTGGCTCGGGGGGATCAAGAACATGGACCTAGTGAAGGAGTTTGGAGATAGTTCGGGTTTTTGGAAGGTTTTTTCGGATGGGGTCGAGGATATAGAGGTGCGACAAGGACGCGTTCAGATTCGCTTAAGAGAGTAGATGTCTTGGTATAAATAGGTCTTTTTATTAGACTT
>CAXMSR010000031.1:0-260 GCA_964195725.1 uncultured Kiloniellaceae bacterium
AAAGGAGCAGTTTTACGGTGCGTCCTCTGAGTTTCAGTTGGCTATAAGTGTTAGAGCGGGAGTTTCCGGGACAGATGGGTTTCTTGCCCTGTGATTTAGCTTTACCTCTACCACGGGGTAGATTCTACTCGCAAGTGCACCACCCAAGGCTAAAGAGAAGGACATGATGAGCATCTGGTAGTGTGAAGCAAGGCCACTCGCTCACCGGAGAACCCACCATGTCCTACACACATCTTACACGTCAGTGAGGTCGGTGGGGT
>CAXMSR010000031.1:323-10395 GCA_964195725.1 uncultured Kiloniellaceae bacterium
CCCTGAAGTGATGCCCCCTGTCTGTGACCCTCAACTTCGTTAAAAAGCAGCACGGTCTTTTTACAGGTGTGTCACGCGCGCCAAGCCATCGGGGTTTTTTATCACCCGCACTCTGTCGCCCACTCTGAAGTAGACGTCGACCTCTTGCACTATCGCTATCGTGTCGCCTTTATCAAGCGTGATGGTCAGTTCATAGCCGGGCTTTTTCGTCACTCCTTCTTCAATCGCGGAGCCGCCCAGGCCACCTGCCGCCGCACCGGCCACTGTAGCCAGCGTTTTGCCCTTGCCGCCGCCGATCATCGAGCCGAGCACACCGCCCATGATAGCGCCTACGATAGTGCCGGTAGGGGTTTTAGTGCCCTCTATCTGGACATCGCGGATCGCGACTATCTCGCCCAGCATCACGGTCTGCACTTGCTGCGCCTGTCCGCGCTGATAGTAATCCGCAGATTGGCGCGAAGCGCAGCCGACCATTGCCATCGCAGCAAAAATCATCAGAATCCAAGCCACCTTTTTTATCGACATAATCTAGCTCCTCTATCGTTAGCCGATTGTCAGCAAACAAGCCAATCACTATGCCCCCATACAACAAAAATACCGCATTTAATAGGTTTTGGAAGGGAGGGTTAAGGGCTTGGCCCTGTCGTTGCCTGGTATTTGCCAGTCAGGGGTGTGTGGCTGTCTAGTTGGCCTTTGGAGCCCCATGAACCTACAGGGCGTTGTCGTCTTTGGCTTGCGGCAGCACTTGTGTCGCCTCTTCGGAGTCGAGTGCGAGGTTGTTTTGTTCTTCGTGGGCTTTGCTGTGGGCGTCTAGAAAGAGGGTGGCGGCGGCGTTTAGCATGTCGCTTGAGAGCTGGCAGGCGTAGCCGTAGTCGTTGATGAGCGAGGTGCCCATGTCGGCGGTGATCTTGTCTTCGTTTATCAGCACATAGATGCGGTCGAGCAGTTTGTTGTCCATGTCGGCTACCGAGAGCTTTAGCCTCTCGAGCGCGATGACGACTACTTCTTCTTCTTCGGTTGTGTGCCGTATGCGTTCCAGCTCACGCAGCACTTTGGCGATAGAGAGCCTTATATACTGGTATTCGGCGTTTTGGTGGGGGTTGGCCGAGTGGGTGTAGTGGACGAGGTTTTTCTGGAGGTGTTTTACCCCTTTTACCGCTTCGACCAGATGGCGGCCCGCGTTTCGCAGCCAGTGGAGTTTACCCGATTGTGCGCTCTGCCAGGTGGAGGTGGCGCGGCTTATGAAGGCGATGATGGCGCTGAATATCGCTTTGACTTCGTTGTTGTAGGCCTCGTCTATCGGATAATTTTCTACCTTGGGCGCGCGGGCCAGCAGCTCTTCCAGGTCGCGATTGGAGACGAGGTCTTTTCGGCTGATCCCCAGGGTTTTGCAGAGGATGCGCAGCACATGTTTGTAGACGCGCAGGGTCTCGTTTCGCACCGCTTCAACCGCCGTGTCGGGAAAGTCCACCGCAGCGCGGGTGAGGTATTTGGGCTCGGCGCGCTTGTCGGGTTCTTTCCTGAAGATACGAAAGAGCAGGTTGACCAATCTGCCGGTGAAGGGGAGCATTACCGCAATCCCCAAGAGGTTGAAGGTGGTGTGAAAGACCGCCAGCTTTAGCGTGTAGTCGGTGTCGCCTATGCCTACATGGGCGCTCACCCAATCCACCAGCTGCGCCAACTGGTAGATGAAGGCGACGGCGATTAGCGCGGTGACGGCGTTGAAGATGACGTGGGCCGCAGCCAGCCTTTTGCCCGCTACGTTAGAGCTGAGTGAGCCCAGAATGGCAGTGACGGTAGTGCCCACGTTGGCACCTATCGCCAGCGCCAGCGCATTCTCATAGGTGATTTGCCCCGCCGCCAGAGCGGTGATGATGAGCACCAAGGTCGCGTGGCTCGACTGCATAAGCACCGTCGCCACTATGCCCACGACGCTAAAGAGCGCCACCCCCTTGTAGCCCGTCACCGCAAACTGCGACAGATCGACAGTGTGCTTGAACGCCTCAAACCCCTCTTTCATGTAATGGATGCCCAGAAAGAGAAACCCCATGCCGCACAGCACGTAGCCGCAGCCCTTCAGCGCTTTTTTGCCCTGGAAGATGAGCACTACGCCAAAGACGAGCATGGGCATGGCGTAGGCCGCGATATCCACCTTTAGCCCAAACCCCGCCACCAGCCACGCGCCGGTGGTGGTGCCCAGATTGGCCCCGAAGATGATGCCTATGCCCTCGGCCAGCCCTAAAAGCCCGGCGCTGAGAAACGAGATGGTGATCACCGCCACAAGCGAGCTCGACTGCATCAGCGTGGTGGTCACCACCCCGAAGCCCACACTCTTCCAGAGCGTGTTGGTGGTCTTCTTGAGGATTTTCTCCAGCGCCCCGCCGGTAAACGCCCTAAACCCCTCCTCCAGCGAGAGCATCCCGAAGAGGAAGATAGCCACCCCGGCGGCGATGTCCTTGAAATTCGGGCTCACCCAGAAACTGTAGGCGAGCAGCGCGAAGATAGTGGGTAGCAGGATTTTTCTCAGCAAGGGTGCGGTACCTCGTGCGGTCTGTGTAATTATCCGGAGCATTTAGATGCAGGGCGCTATAGTGGCGGCAGGGCGCTATAATCTGTGCCGCAGCCTATTTGTCCCGTACATTACAAGTATCTCCCTCGCCGGAGTTTCTTGCAACTGTTCCCGTCAATGATTACCCTGCCTTTACTGCGCTTAAAGCGGTGAATTCCATTTTGTATTTTCCCAAGGGAGAGCAAGTTTCATGATCGGTACTGTTGTAAACTGCGGGGCGATTGTGGTCGGCACGGCAGTGGGCGTCGGCGTCGGCCACCGCATGCCCGAGCGCTTTAAAGAGATATTGATGCAGGCGCTGGGCCTCTCGGTGCTCTTGGTGGGGCTCCAGATGTCGCTGCCCACGCAGATGCCGTTGGTGGCTATAGGCTGCCTTCTCGCGGGGGCGGTGGCGGGCGAGGCCCTTCGGATCGAGCACTGGGTGGCCGAGCTGGGTTCGTGGCTAAAGCGAAAGTGCGGCTCGGAGTCCTCGACCTTTGTCGAGGGGTTTGTCACCTCGTCGATCCTCTACGTCACTGGCGCTATGGTGGTGGTGGGCTCTATACGCGACGGCTCGATGAACGACCCCTCTACGCTATATGTGAAAGCACTTCTCGATGGCGTGGCCTCGGTGGCGCTGGCGTCGTCTCTGGGGATAGGGGTGATCTTCTCAGCGCTCTCGGTGCTGGTGATCCAGGGCGCGATTACGCTTCTCTCCTCTCAGCTGGCGGTGCTGCAAGAGCCCCAGGTGCTGGCGGGGCTTAACGCCACCGGCGGGCTCTTGATAACCGCCATCGGGCTAAATCTTATGGGAGTGGCCAACATCCGCATCGGCAACATGATCCCCGGCGTGGCCTTTGGCATGATCGCCGGTTATTTTATGATCTAGCCGCACACTTTCACGCCTGTTTCATCACTTACTCTTGCGCAACCACAGCTGCGCTCAAAATCCTTTGTAAACGGCGGCGGGGGCTGCTACCTTGAGCCGCATTGCCCTGACGATATTTTTTTGGAGTTTTAGCCTTGTCCAGTGATTTTCGCCCCGGCTTTGAGCTGGTGGCCCCCCATAGCGATACCGCAGATACCGACGCCCGCCTTGGGCGACTTTCCCTTCTCAACGGTGTGGTCGACACACCTGCGTTTATGCCGGTGGGCACCCTGGGGACGGTCAAAGCCATGACCCCCGAAGAGGTGGCCGAGCTGGGTTCGCAGATCATCCTCGGCAACACCTACCACTTGTTTCTTCGCCCCGGCCACGAGCTGATAAAGAAGTTCGGCGGCCTTGGCCGCTTCATGAACTGGAAGGGGCCGATCCTCACCGATTCCGGCGGCTATCAGGTCTTCAGCCTCAAGGGCATGCGCAAGATCGACGAGGACGGCGTCACCTTCCAGAGTCATCTGGACGGCTCGAAAAAGCGGCTGACCCCCGAGCTGGTGATTGAGATTCAGGAGGCGCTGGGCTCGGATGTCATGATGGTGCTAGACGAGTGCCCGTCGCACCCCAGCACGCGAGATTACCTTGAAAAATCACTGGCGCGGACAAATCGTTGGGCGCTTCGGCAGCTGGCGCACCGCAGAAGGCATGAGTTGGCGCTCTTCGCCATCATCCAGGGCGGCATGGAAGCCGACCTTCGTCAGCGCGCGGTTAAAGAGCTAAGTGTCCACCCCTTCGACGGTTTCGCCATCGGCGGCCTGTCGGTGGGCGAGGGCCAGGAGACGATGCTCGCCACCCTTGAGGCCACCACCCCCCATATGCCAAAGGACAAGCCCCGCTACCTCATGGGTGTGGGCACCCCCGGCGACATCGTCGAGGCGGTAGCCAGAGGGGTAGACATGTTCGATTGCGTCCTGCCTACACGCAACGCAAGAAATGGAAATTTCTTTACTTCACAGGGCAGTATTGCTATAAAGTCCGCTTCGTTTGCCACCGACGAGCGCCCCCCCGACGAGGCCTGCGATTGCTACACTTGCACGAACTATTCGAGGGCGTATATTCGTCATCTTTACAAGGCAAACGAGATACTGGCATCGCGCCTTATAACCACGCACAACCTGGCCCACTATCAAAACCTCATGCGCAAAATCCGCGAGGCGATAAAAGAGGGCCGGTACGGGGAATTCGTCAGCGATTTTCGAGGGCGCTCCCAAAACTGACAGATAAATAAATACTCATTTAGGAGGTCACCATGTTTTCATTCTTCGTAGACACAGCCCACGCTATGGGCGCTCAGGGCCAAGCTGGCTCCGACAACCCCATCCTCGGCTTCATGCCCTTCATCCTCATCATGGTCGTCTTTTACTTTCTGATGATCCGCCCGCAGCAAAAACGCCAGAAAGAGCACCAGTCGATGCTCGGCGCCATCAAGCGTGGCGACAACATCGTCACCAACGGCGGCCTCATCGGTAAAGTCACCGGCGTCACCGACGAGAATTTGACCGTTGAGATAGCTCAGGACATAAAGGTCAAAGTACTGCGAAGCGCCATCGCCTCGATAAAAAAAGGCTAATAGGGTTTTAAGGGTTTTAATTTTTCTTGTTTTTTCCGGCGTTTGCCCGGATTAAAAGGAGTTGCCTTCCATGTCCAGTGGTTCCACATGGCGGTTGTGGGCTGTGCTGTTCGTTGCCGTACTGGGGTTCTGGTTTCTCGCCCCCACGATAATCGGCACCGACGATCTGCCTGCATTCCTCCCTCAAAAGCACCTTAATCTGGGCCTCGACCTTCAGGGTGGTTTACACCTGGAGCTCAAGGTTGAAACCCAGAAGGCTGTCGAAAATGCACTCTCGCAGCGGGGCGAGCAGATCAAGCGCGACCTGCGCGAGAAACGCATCCGAACCCGTAACTTCAACATACGCCCCCGCGAAATCCGCGTGAGTGTGCGTGGCGAAGAGGGCGCGGACGAGCTCACCAAACACATCGAAGACGAATACCCAGGGCTGGAAGTCACCGGGCGCGAGGCCGCCGAGGGCGACTACGTGCTGATGACGATGGGTTTCATTTCCGATGAAGTGGCCGAGATCGAGCGTTATGCCATCGACCAGGGGATAGAGACTATCCGCAACCGCATCGACCAGTTCGGCGTCTCCGAGCCGGTGATCATTCCCCAGGGCGATGGCGAGATTCTCATACAGCTGCCCGGCCTGGGTTCGATGAGCGCCGAGAAGGTGGCCGACCGTCTGCGCAAAATCATGGAAGAAGACGCGATTGAGGGTGCGCTGGTCGAGTCCAGGGGCAGTGAAGTCCATGTGACGCTCGACGACGAGGCGACCGCCGAAGCGCTGGCTACAAAAGCGGTGGAGAAGATCATCGGCATCTCTCGCGACGGGATGGAGACCACCGCTGAGGGCAAGGTGAAGATAGTCCTCGGGCTGGCTACAACCCAGCGCGCTAAAAGGCTCATCGGGCAGACCGCGCAGCTTGAGTTCAGGATGATCGACGAGTCGATCGACCCCTTAAGAGCGCTTGAGACGGCGATACCCCCCGACTCCGAGATACTCTACGGCAAGGCCGACATCGACCCGCGTACCGGAAAAGCAAAGCCCGGCCGCGACGTGTACCTCGCAAAGAAGACCGTCTCCCTGACAGGCGACGTCATCACCGAGGCCCGCATGTCGGTGGACGGCATGCGCTCACAGTACTACGTGCTGATGGAGTTTGACCGACGGGGCTCCAAGCTCTTTGGCGAAATCACCACCGAAGCCGTGGGCAAGCGCATGGCGATAGTGCTAGACGGCGTGGTTCAGTCCGCCCCGGTTATCCGCGAAGCGATAACCGGCGGTCGCGCCTCGATCAGCGGCACCTTTACCCGCGACGAAGCGCGCGATCTTGCCATATCGCTGCGCTCCGGCTCGCTGCCCGCGCCGGTTAGCGTAATGCACGAGATAGAAGTCGGCGCCACACTGGGCGATGATTCGATTGAAGCAGGCAAGCTCTCGTTGATGGTGGGCATGTTCCTGGTGGTCCTCTTCATGGGGATCTACTACAAGGCGGCGGGGCTCTTGGCCGACGCGGCGCTTCTCTTAAACGTCGTCCTGATCCTCGGTGCGCTGGCGGCGTTTGGAGCGACGCTGACGCTGCCGGGTATTGCCGGGCTGGTGCTGACCATAGGTATGGCGGTTGACGCCAACGTGCTCATCTTCGAGCGCATACGCGAAGAACTGAGGCAGGGCAAATCCCCGCTTCGCGCAGTAGAGAGCGGTTACGAAAAAGCGTTCTCGACGATCATGGACGCCAACGTCACCACGCTCATCGCCGCCATCGTCCTGGGTTGGCTGGGCACGGGGCCGATTCGCGGTTTCGCGATAACGCTGGGCATCGGCATCCTCTCCTCAATGTTCACTGCCGTGGTTGGTACCAGAGCGGGCTTCGAGCTCTTCCTGGTCAAGTCCGGCTCCAAAAAACTAAGCATTTAGCGGGAAGGTAGAATACAAATGGAAATTATCCGACCCGATTTGAATATCGACTTTATCGGAAAGCGCAAGACCTTCCTCATGGTCAGCCTGGTGGCGATCCTGGTGGGTATGATCAGCCTCATGATGCACGGCGGCCCCCGCTACGGCATCGATTTCACCGGCGGCACCATGGTTCAGGTGGCCTTCGGGGTCGAGGTTGATACCTCCCAAATACGAGAAGCGCTCGCCGACAAAGTGGAAGGCAAGCCGATTGTACAGGCGTTTGTCGGTAAAGACAGAGAGTTCATCATTCAGTTGAAGCAGACCTCGGCTGATCTTGGCGGCGTGGAAGAGCTGGTAAAGTCTACCCTCGGCGCGGCCTTTGGCAGCGAGAACATTTCGGTCAGTCAGGCCAAGATGGTTGGCCCCAAGGTGGGACGCGATCTTCGGCAGAAGGGGGTCTTGGCGATCCTCTTTGCGCTGGGCGCGATCCTGCTCTACATCTGGTGGCGTTTTGAGCTTCACTTCGGTATCGGCGCCATCGTGGCGCTGGCACATGACGTGATCATCACCATCGGGGTCTTCTCGCTCTTTGACAAACAGTTCGATCTGACGATCATCGCCGCACTCTTGACGATAGTGGGCTACTCGCTAAACGACACGATCGTAGTATATGATCGTGCGCGCGAGAACATGAAGCGTATGGGCAGCAAGGCTGACTTTGCCAAGGTGCTGAACACCAGCGTCAACGAGACCCTTAGCCGCACCCTTCTTACCAGTGGCACCACCCTGGCGGTTGTGCTGGCGCTCTTTGCCCTTGGCGGAGGAGTCATCCACGACTTTGCCTTTGCGCTGTTGGTGGGCGTAATCGTCGGCACCTACTCCTCGATCTACGTTGCCAGCCCGATGGTGTTGTGGCTGCGCACCAGAGAGCGCGCCAAGAAGATGGCCACGGCTTAAAAGAGCCGTGACCTCCACTCGCTGGAAACTAAAAGAGTACAACCCCGAGTCCGCAACCCTTCTGGCGCGCGAGCTCGGGGTTTCTTCTTTATTGGCCTCGGTGTTGGCGGCGCGTGGCCTTGGTGATCTGGACAAGGCACGAAAGTACCTCACCGCCACCCTCTCCAGTCTCCCCGATCCCCTCACAATCGCCGGTATGCCCCAGGCCGTAGCTGTGCTCTTGCGCTGCATCAAAGAGGGGCAGACGATATGGGTCTACACCGACTTTGACGCCGACGGCGTTACCTCGGCTGCGGTGCTCTCGCTCTTTTTTGCCGAGCTGGGGGTCAACTGCCGCACCTGGCTGCCCAGGCGCGACCGTGAAGGGTACGGCTTGCACATAGAGCCGCTTCGCGAGATGGCCGCCCAGGGCGGCGGAGTAGTGCTCACCGCCGACTGCGGCATAACCGCCGTAGAGCCGGCCAGGGTGGCGCGCGAACTTGGCCTCACACTGGTAATCACCGATCACCACACCCCCGCAGAAACCCTCCCCGACGCCGACGCAGTGGTCAACCCCAAGCTCGACGGCTCGACCTATCCCGACTCGATGCTGGCAGGTGTGGGCGTGGCGTGGAACCTGACGGCGGCGCTGCGGCGTGCGCTGCGCGAAGACGGCTATTTTGCCGACCGGGCCGAGCCCGACGTGCGACATCTACTGGATCTCGTTGCGCTGGGGACGGTGGCCGACGTGGTGCCCCTTCGCGATGTCAACAGGGTCCTTGTGCAGGCGGGACTGCAAGAGATGAACCTCAACCGTCGCCCGGGGATCGAGGCGCTGGCCCAGGCAGCGGGCATCGACGGCGAGCTCAAAGCGGGGCAGATATCGTTTCAGCTCGCGCCGCGCATAAACGCCGCCGGGCGCATGGAAGGCCCCCAGGAGGCGGTAGAGCTCCTCGTGAGCCCCAACATCGCCCAGGCCCGGCCCCTGGCTTCGCTTTTGGATAAACTCAACCGCGAACGCCGTAGCGAAGAGGCCCAGGTGCTAAAGGCGGCGCTCGACAGTGTTATAGAGCACCGCTACCATATAGATCGCTGGTCGCTGGTGGTGGAGGGCGAGGGGTATCATCCGGGTGTTGTGGGGATAGTGGCCTCGCGCATGGTAGATCGTTTTTACCGCCCCTCGATAGTGCTCTCCGTTGACGGCGAGACCGCCAGGGGCTCGGCGCGCTCCATCCACGGCTGCGACCTTGTAGACGCGCTGGGCGACTGCGCGCATCTGCTCGTCAAGTATGGCGGACACAGGGCCGCTGCGGGAATGACTATCCGCACCGAAGATATCGGGGAATTTCGCGAACTATTCGAGGTGGCGATCAGAAAACGGTTGACCGAAGACGAGCTTGAGCCGCTCACCGAGATAGATGTCGAAGCGGTGCCGGGCGAGATAAGCCTTGAGACCGCGTCGGAGTTCTCGCGGTTGGAGCCGATGGGGTTTGGCAACCCCAACCCCGTGCTCCTCGTCAGGGGGCTGACCGTGCGCGAGCACAAGCGCATGGGGCAAAAAGGCGAACATCTGCGTCTGGTGCTGGGTTGTGAAGGTGCAAACATCGAGGCGGTGGGCTGGTCGATGGCCGAGCGGCTAAGCTTCGCGACGCCGGGCTCATTGGTAGAAGTGGCTGCGGCGCTAAAGACACACGAATGGCGGGGCAGGCGCTCGGCGCAGCTCGTCTTGAAAGATCTCAGGTTGATGTAGCGGGGGCCACGCGCGCGCCCCCGCCGATATCAGTGTCAAGAGGTAGTTACTTCAAACTCCGGCGGCTCAAGGATTGTGCGCTTGACCGAGCACTGGTCCATGGCGCGCACTATCGGCTTGGCGTATTTTGCGGGGAACCCTTCGGGCAGCTTTAAATCGATGCTCACGGTCTCCAGCTTGTGGTCTTTCGGGTTTCTCGCCACCTTGCAGGAGAGCTTCATCCCGGTGGTGTCGAGCTGGCGCTCCTGACAAAAGCGCAAGGCGAAAAAACCGGCGCAGGTAGCTATCGAGCTGATGAAGAGGACAAAGGGGCTGGGCGCGCTTGCGTCGCCGCCCGACATCTTGGGTTGATCGGTCTTTATGGTGAACTCGCCGATGCTGGCGTGTACGGCCAGTCCGCCGGGAAAGCTGACATCCAGTTCCATCTTTTAAACCTCCGTAAGTTG